>JBATTL010000788.1:0-17271 GCA_049670525.1 Thiohalocapsa sp.
TCCATCCGGTTCCAGTCGGCGGAGCCGACCAGACTGATGGCGACGCCCTGCTCGCCAGCACGGCCGGTACGACCGCTGCGGTGCAGGTAGTCGTCGCCGCTGCGAGGCACGTCGAAATTGACGACGCACTGCACACCCGGCACGTCGAGACCGCGGGCCGCCACGTCGGTCGCGATCAGGACGTCGACGCGGCCGTCGCGGTACAGCCCCATGACCCGCTTGCGCTCGCGCTGGTCGAGTTCGCCGTGCAACACCGCGCAACGATGCTCCTGCCCCGTGAGCCAGTCGCCGAGTTGGACCGCGCGCTCCCGCATATTCACGAACACCAGGATCTTGTCGGCCGCTTCATTGCGGAGTAGCCACAGCAGTTGGTTGCGCTTTTGCTCGGGCTCATCGCTGAGCAGGATCTGGTGACTGATATCGGGGTGGGGCTCGCGCACGACGTCCACGGTGATGGTGCGAGGCGCCCGCAGGAACCGCTTTGCCAGACCGGTCAGACCAGGCTGTTGCAGCGTGGCCGAGAACAGCAGCGACTGGCGCTCGCGCCGGCAGTGGCCGAGGATGGCGAATACCTGCTCGGCGAATCCCATATCGAGCATGCGGTCGGCCTCGTCCAGGACCAGGTGTTCCAGGTCGCCGAACTCGGCCTCGCCGGTCTCCAGGTGTTCCAGCATCCGGCCGGGCGTCGCCACCAGGATGTCCGGATTGCGGCGCAGCGCCGAGACCTGATGGCCGCGGTTCTCGCCGCCGGTAATGACCTCGGCGGTGAGGCGCGTATAGCTGCCAACATCCATGAAATGCGCATGGATCTGCCGCGCCAACTCACGGGTTGGCACCAGAATCAGCACGCGGGCGCTATCGTGCCCAGCACGCCGGTCAAGCAGGTGCTGCATGATCGGAAGCAGGAACGCGACAGTCTTGCCGGAGCCCGTCGCGGCCGAGACCAGCAGATCGACACCCTCAAGCGCCGCCGGGATGACCTGTTGCTGAACCGCTGTCGGCCTGTCGAAGCCGGCCTTGGCGAGCCCACGCAGCAGCGGGCGACTCAGGTCGAGGTCGTCGAAGCTCGCCGGATCGGGGTTTGTAGACATCTTGGGTCTCTCGGGAAACTCCGCCGTTGTGTGAGCCGCGGGACCGCCTGGGCGGCGGCGAACGGAGTCCGGCGAATGTGCGGGCGGGCTCGGCAGTGAAATAGGCGCTATGCGGTCGGTGTCAGCGGGTCGTTGAGCGTTGGCGCGCTAACCGAGAGCCGCCGCGGATGAAAACCAAGCCGCGCGCGCAGCAACGCCGATGCGCGCGCTATGGTCAGCGTTGCAACTGGTACTTGGCGCCGCAGTAGGGACAGGTTGCCCGGCCCTCGGGGTCATCTTCGATGGCCAGATAGACCCGCGGATGCATATTCCAGACCTGGTCCTCCGGCAGCGGGCAGCATAGTGGCAGGTCGTTTCCGGATACCGGCTTGATATCGGTTGAACGCGGCGGTGGCTGGACGCCGTTAGTGTCGAGTGCCGGGTCAGGACTGATCTTTTGCATTGTGCTCTTGCTCGCTCGGTGTTCTCGGTTGATCGGGCGGCAACCTGGCCCGCGATCCAATCCCCAACCTTGGCGGGGCGCCGCTCTCAGACCAATGTCAGCCAATCGCGATGCGCTTCGCTGCGGCCGTGGACCACGTCGAAGTACAAGCTTTGCAGACGCTCGGTGACCGGGCCGCGGGTGCCGCTGCCGATGGCGCGGCCGTCCACCTCACGGATCGGCGTGACTTCCGCCGCGGTGCCGGTGAAAAAGGCCTCATCGGCGATATAGACCTCGTCGCGGGTGATGCGCCTTTCGACAACCTCGATACCGATCTCGCGCGCCAGTGTCATGACGGTACGGCGCGTGATGCCGTCCAGCGCTGAGGTTAAGTCCGGAGTATGGAGCACGCCGTTATGCACGATAAAGACGTTCTCGCCACTGCCTTCCATCACGAAACCCTGGGCATCGAGCAGTAACGCCTCGTCATAGCCGTCACGCAAGGCCTCCTGCAACGCCATCATGGAGTTCATGTAGTTGCCATTGGCCTTGGCCCGACACATGGTCACGTTGACGTGATGGCGGGTGAAGGACGAGACGCGGATGCGGATGCCGTTTTGCATGTTTTCCTCGCCCAGGTACGCACCCCAATCCCAGGCGGCAACGATGCAGTGCACGTCGAGGTTGTCGGCCCGCAGACCCATGCCTTCCGGTCCGTAGTAGAACATCGGCCGGATATAGGCTGACTCCAGTTCGTTCTCCCGGACCGCGATGCAATGGGCCTCGTTGATGGTCTCCCGATCGAAGGGCGACTTCATGGCCAGGATGTGCGCCGAGTTGAACAGCCGGTCGGTGTGATCGCGCAGCCGGAAAATGGCCGGTCCCTGATCGGTCTTGTAGGCCCGAACGCCCTCGAACACTCCCATGCCATAGTGCAGTGTGTGGGTGAGCACATGGGTCTGAGCATCGCGCCAGTCGGCTGTCTTGCCGTTGTGCCAGATCACACCGTCACGGTCCGCCATTGTCATGGTTTCTGCTCCTGTCTTAGGGACCGGGGCCGAGGGCCACGGGCCAAGGAAATCGGGGTCATGCCGGTCAGCGATCTGGTCGCCGACGGCCGCCATGTTTGCGCGCACAGCGGTGCCGCCAGAGTGAGTCGGACTCGAGCCATCCGTGGCCCGTCCGATTGCCGGCCCGCGCAATTCGGCCGTTCCGGGGGTGCGTTCAGTTCTCCATCAGTTCCCGCCAAACCGCCGTAACACGTTCGCGCTCAGGCTGCAGTTGCTCGTTCGGCACGAGACCAGGCGTGTCCTGCAAAGCGTTCCGGTGATAAACCGCGCGCAATGCCTTGTACGCATCCGTCAAATCGACGGCGGTCTCGCCAGGCAATAGGCGCAGACGATCGAGGGTTTCGAGCAAACGGACGTTGTCGGTCCAAACCGTCAGGTCCGGGTGGGCCTGCGCCCAACGCAGGACCGCGTATTGAACCATAAACTCGATATCCGCAATACCGCCGAGACCCTGTTTCAGGTCGAACAGGTCATTGCGGCTCTTGTCCAGGTTCTCGCGCATCTTCGCGCGCATCTTGCGCACGGCGTCCCGCAGATCATCCGGGTCGCGCTCGCGCCGAAGGATACCGGTGCGAACCGCGGCGAAGCGCTCCTCCAGTCGCGCGTCGCCGGCCACTGGGCGTGCCCGCACCAGAGCCTGGTGCTCCCAGGTCCAGGCGTCGCTGGCCTGATACTCGGCGAAGGATTTCAGGGATCGGGCGATCATGCCTTTGTTGCCGTCGGGGCGCAGGCGCATGTCCAGATCGTATAAAATGCCGGAATAGGTCGGCGTGGTCATAATGTGAATTAGACGCTGGCCCAAGCGCACATAGAACTGGGAGTTTCCGACCGGACGCTCGCCGTCGGTGCTGCCAGCACCCTGCTCCTCGTCGAAGATGAACACCAAATCCAGGTCGGAGTTGTAACCCAGTTCGATACCGCCAAGTTTTCCGTAACCGAGCACCATGAAGCCCGGGCTCTCGACATCCGTGCCCTCCGGACAGCCATGCCGCCGCGCCAGATCCCCGAAAGCAATGGCCAGACTGCGGGCCGTGGAGACTTCGGCGATCTCGGTGAGATAGTCGCTGACCATCATCAGCGGCATGCAGTCAGTAACATCCGCCGCGGCGACCCGCAACATGTTGCCCTGGGCGAACTGGCGCAGGCGTTCCATTGACTGTTCCAGGTCGTCGCTCGCGACCGTGGCCAGCAACAGGTCCAATTCCCGTTCCAGCGCGGCGCGATGTAACGGAGCGAACAGCCGCCGCGGGTCGAGCAGTTCGTCGAGAAGAAGTGGGTGCCGAGCGGTACGCTCGCCGAACCAGGGGCTCTTAGCACAGAGCGTTACCAGTTGATGCAACGCGTCTGGATGCTCAACCAGCATCGACAGGTAGGAGGTACGACCGACGACCGCCTCCAGTACCTTGAGAACGCCGCCCAAGGCCCGGGTCTGCGCGTCACAGGCAGCAATCTCTCGCAATAGATGCGGCATAACCACCGCAAGACGTTCGCCGCCGCGGGTGCTGAGACCCTTGCGCTCGACGAGGTCGCGAAACGCCGCCAGCATCTCGGCTGCGTCGGCCGGGTCAGCGAAGCCCGCCTGCTGCAACGACGTCCGTGCCTGCGCATCGTCCGCCTCCTGCGCCCAAAACGCGACAAACGGATCATCCGTCGCGGCGTCGGACTCGGGCCCGGCGAAGACGCCGTCGAAGTGGGTCTGGACACGCGCCCGATGTCGATCCAATTCGGCCTTGAAACCCTCCCAGTCGGCAAAGCCCATGCTGCGGGCCAGACGCAGCCGCGCCGCGGGCTGGTCAGGCAGCAGATGGGTCTGACGATCCTGCCAAGCCTGAATGCGGTTCTCGACCAGACGAAGAAACCGGTAGGCGGCGGTGAGCTCGTCCACCGCGACCGGGTCCAGCAGGCCTTTTGCGCCGAGCAGCGCCAAGACCGGCTGAATCGGGCGTATCTGAAGCTCCGGATCCCGCCCACCCCGGATCAGCTGGAATGACTGGCCGATGAACTCGATCTCCCGGATTCCGCCGGGGCCCAGCTTGACATTGTCCGCCATGCCCTTGCGCTTGAGCTCGCGATCGATGAGTACCTTGAGACTGCGCAGGGATTCGATGGCACCGAAGTCCAGGTAGCGGCGGTAGACGAAAGGCCGAAGCATGGCCATCAGCTCCGCGGTGGGCTTCGGCTCGCCGGCCACCACCCGCGCCTTGGTCATCGCGTAGCGCTCCCACTCCCGGGCCTGGTAATGGTAGTAACCCTCCATGGCATCGAAGCTCATGGCCAGCGGGCCCGAGGCGCCAAAAGGTCGCAGCCTAGTGTCGACGCGAAAGACGAAGCCGTCCGGGGTTTGGGCATCAAGGGCTCTGACGAGACGCTGGCAAAGGCGAGTGAAGAATTGCTCATTGCTGAGTTGCCTCGGTCCATCCGACACCTCACCGGTATGCGGAAAGGCGAAAATAAGGTCGATGTCCGAGGACAGGTTCAACTCGCGGGCACCCAATTTGCCCATCCCGAGCACCAACAGGGATTGCGGCAAGCCGTCGAGGTCGCGCGGCGTGCCGATCTCCGCCTCGGTCCAGGTCCGAAGCAGCGCCAGCGTTTGCTGGACGCAGCAGTCCGCGAGCGCGCTCAGGTCCTCGAGGGTCTCGTCCAGGTCGGCCCAACCGGAGAGATCTCGCCAGACGATGCGTAGCATCTGCCGTCTGCGGAATAGCCGCAGAGCCCTGTGCAGATCGGCCTCGTCGCGCACGTCCGCGAGCGCCTTGCACAGCTGCCCCCGCAGCGCATCGGCACCGAGGGCGCAGCCGAGATCATTCTCAGCGATCAGCACCGCCAGCGTCTCCGGGCTGCGTGCTGCGGTCAGCGCGGCGAACTCGCTGGCCTCCCAAACCCGCTGCCTCGCCTCGTGAAAGGAGGGATCATCAGGGACCTCGAATGCATGCCCGGCGGCCCATGCGAGCCATTCCTGCCAATGCTGACTGAAGGCGGTCTGATCGTTGTCTTGGGACATGCTTGGATTGCTGTTGCTGGAACCCGGTTCGCGGGAACCTTTGGGTATCTCAGTCGCGGCGGATGCCGTAGCTTGTGGCGAGTCGATAGCTGCCACCGGGCGGGACTTGGACCGCGTCCTTCGCCGCGTTCGTGGTCTCCACGCAAACCATGCGCAGATATTCGTCGTCGCCGAAGTCATTCATGGCTCGCGACTGCTCGATCCAGGGGTTCCAGACGACGGCAGAGTTGCTTCCCTCCCGCTCAATACAGATTCGCCGTTCGAAGCACGGATCGTCGATCATCAGATCATCGGCGGTTTCCAAATAGATGCGATTCACCGGCCCGTCGAAATTGATGGGGCCCGACTGGGACCGCTCGACGGTCTCGCCAACCTTGTCGATGTAGTCGTGGCCGGCAAGTCCAAGCACCTGCGCCTGTCGCACGTCACCAATCTTGAAATAGGCATGCAGCGCCTGCGTCAGCGTCATGGGCGTGTCGCCGGTATTGCGACTGACGAGGGCGACACCGAGTGTTGGCCCGACGGTGACATCGAGCTCGAGCGCGAACCGATGCGGCCACAACGCAAGTGTTGCGTCGTTACTCCTGGTGCCTAGACGCACCCGTGTGGCGCCGTCGACCATAATTTCGGTGAGCAGCAGGGTCCACTGTAAGGTACGGACGAAGCCATGGTCCGGACGGCCTCTGTCCGCGGGGTCTGGACCGAACCAGGGCCAGCACACCGGAATACCGCCTTTGATGGCCTTGCCCGCCTTGAAATAGGCATGCTCGCTGACGAACAGCAAGTCGACGTGCTGGTGCTCCGGCTGGTACGAGAGTATCTGACCGGCATAGGTGCAGATCTCGGCGCGCGCATGCTCGTTGTCGATTCGGATGAGCGGGAAGCCGCGGCCGTTGCAAATCTGGAGCGTGCCTTCGATGCCGAACTCTTCATTGGCCTTGGCGATATCCATCGGGACTCCTGACAGGTCGACAGACGTGGATTATCGTGGTCGCGAGGCGGAGCCGTCCGCTGAATACACATTCTGGGTGGGTTAACGAAACGCTGGCAGGCTCAGGCGACTAGTTCATCGGAAGAGGTGGCTCGGTTGCTCTCGAGCATACGCTCGAACTTGTGCGGATCGTGCTTTAGCGCGTCTACGTATTCGTCAAGCAGGGATTGCCAGTGGCCCCCGCCATGTTCGCGGAATTTGCCCAGGGCGACCAGCAAAATCTTTGCGGCCGCGCGCAACTCTCGTTGATCGCCATCGCCGTAATGGGCGACGAGATCGGCATACAGGTGTTCGACTCTTTCCATCGGCGTTTTGGTACTGGTCGTCACGGCGATAACTCTCGGCTCGTTTTCGGAGCCTCAGTATAAGGCAGCCGCGGCCTTCAGAGCGCCTCAGCCGAACAAGAGGAAAAAAGTGGCGGACCTTGGGCGACTGCCGGAGATCTCGTACCCGATTGCCCCAGATTTTCGTGGCCTTCCAGGAGTGCCAACCGGCGCATCGCCGCACTATGCAATTGCCGGCACGACTCCAAGAGCGGGCCGAAAAGACAAGCTGGTGCGAGATTTGACACAAACTCCATTAGCGGCGCATTGCCAACAACAGGCCGTCGCGGATCGGCAGGATGGACCCGATCCACCGGTCGCTGTCCGCTACCTGGCGCGTGAGGCGTCGCACGCCCTCTGTCGCAGCATCCCGCACGGCGGGATCAAGAATGCGATTTCCCCAAAGCATATTGTCGACGATCAGCGCACCGCCGGGGCGCAGTCGCTGCTCGATCACCGGCAGCGAGCCAGGATACCCCTCCTTGTCGATGTCGCTGAATACCAGGTCGAAGTGTCCGTCGGTATGGCGCAGCGCCTCAACCGCTTCTCCGCGATGAAACCGCACCAGATCAACCAATCCTAACGTGGTTAAATGGCGATGCGCTTGGTCCGAGAGGCTCTGATCCCACACCGTATGATGCACCTCCCCGTCTGGGTGCGGCTGCTTATCACCGCAATTCTCACGCACCGCGCGGGCAAACCAGGCAGTGGAGTAGCCGAACCCGGAACCCAGTTCGAAGACGCGCCGGGCTCGGATCATGCGCGCGATCAGGTAGCAGACCTGCCCGCAGGCTGGACCGATGATGGGGAACCCATCGGCCTCGGCCATCGCTTCCATCGCCCGCAGTTCACGCGGACGGTCGGGCACGAGTTCATCGAGATAGGATTGGAGCAGCGCGGGAATCGCGGAATCAGACATGGGCTGGGCTCTTGGGTCGACGACCTGAACGGATTTGCACCCGGGGACCGTCGCACGGTTGCCAACGGATTGCGACAGCTGCGTGTGCTGCAGGGACCGATTGCGACGCTACCGGTCGTTTCCTGCGCTGTCCTGAGTTGGACAGCATCTTGAGCGCGGGATTCTATCCATTCAATTCAACAGGTCACTCTGCAACAAGGAGCCAGACGACTCGATATGCAGCGAGATCAAGCTTCGTCGGCAGCTCGCCCGCCAACCGCGACCAGTCCTCGATCAGTTCGCCCCAACGGTACTTTTTCCAGTTGCGATCGATGCGTCCCATGGCGACCGACAGTGGTCTATCGGTTAGATTCGCGATCATCCAAAGCCGTTCACTTCCGTCAATGGCGTCGCGGCGCACCCCGAACAGACCCGCGGGCAAGTCCAATACCTGCTGCGAAGCGTCTGGATGAAAGGCCGGCTGTGCTCTGCGAAGGTTGAGACGGCGCAAGTACTCCGGAAGCACACGGCGGGCCTGATGTGCCGAATCGTCTGAAAGCATCGCCGCGAGTTTGGACTCGGTCCATTTTTCGCGATTAATGGTACGCGCACGCCCGGTCTGCTCAACACCGGAAAGATTGTTTGATGCGCCAAGAAGACTATTGAAATAGATGCCGGGTATGCCCTGCAGGCTCATGGCGACAGTCTGGGCGCACAGGAATCGGTCGATGGATCTGTCCAAATCGCCTGGAACACTCACCGCGTCGAAGTAGGTGATATTGAGCTCGTACGGCGTCGTGGAACCGTCCGGGTTACTGCGGCGACTCACTAGCCCGCCTTGCTGCTCCACCGCAGCCACCAACGCATTGAACTCATCCACGGGAAGCAGACCTTCCAGCGGCCGCACGCCGATACCGTCGTGGGACGCAGTGAAGTTGAAATAGGTGCATCCTGGCGGCGGCGTCTCCAAATTCGCGGCCCAGTCAGCGAGATAGGCCGCGTTGCCGGTAGAGAGGGCATGTAACAACAGCGGCGGGAGGCTGAATTGGTACACCATGTGAGCCTCGTCGCCGTCACCGAAGTAGCTGACGTTCTCCGCGTGTGGCACGTTGGTTTCGGTGATCAGCACGAGGCCGGGCTGAAGCATTTCCAACACATCGCGCAGCAGCTTGACCACTTCATGCGTCTGGGGCAGGTGGACGCAGCTGGTGCCGATTTCCTTCCACAGATAGGCGATCGCGTCGAGACGGACAATCTGCGCGCCGTTGTGTACATAGAACAGCAGGATGTCTAGAAATTCGAACAGCACATCGGGGTTCGAGAAATCGACGTCGATTTGATCATGACTGAATGTGGTCCACACCCGGTGCTCTCCGGTCGGCGTTTGCACCGGCCGCAGCAGCGGTGACGTGCGCGGGCGTGTAACCCTGGTGAGATCGGCATCGTCGTCCACTTCGATGAAGTAATGCCGCTCCGGCGCCATCCCGTTACAGTAGGCCCGAAACCAATGGCTCTGACTGGATACATGGTTGATCACCAAATCCACCATCAGCCGGTAACGCTCTCCGAGGCGCTGGATCTCGTGCCAATCGCCCAGTTCGGGGTCCACTGCGCGATAGTTGAGAACAGAAAATCCGTCGTCAGAGCTGTATGGAAAGAAGGGCAGCAGGTGCACCGCGGAGACGGCGTCGCCGACGCGATCCCGCAAAAACCGATGCAGGACCGCGAGCGGCGATTCACCGGTTTCGGCCATCGAATCGGCGTGGATCATATCGGCGTAGCAGATCAGCACGGCGTCATGTTGGTCCCAGCGGGGGCAGACTTTGCCCTCCGGACAGGACATGCCAACGCCGTAGCGGCCAACGACAAGATCGAGCCGATTCATCAGCCGGGGCAGCGGGTCCTCTCCATAGAGCCGCACGAGGCGCTGGCGGATTCGCTGAAGGACGCGGCGATCGACGGCGCGCATGGCCTACTCCGTCATATTGCGGATGTTGTTGATCATGCTGCGCAAGCTGTCGCGCAGCACCCGATAGCTGAAAAAGCAGCTGGCAACTTGGTAATTGTGCTCCACAAGTTCGGCGCGGTAATCGGGTTGTTCGACGATACGACGGGCCTCGTCGACAACGCGGCGGTCGATGACGCCGTCGATTGCCGGCAATCGGAAACCCTTGGGCTCGATGTCGCGCTGATACACGGAGTAGCGTCCGATGACCAGCGGGCGGCGAAAATAGATCGACTCCAGTAACGCGTTGCCAAAGCCCTCGTACAAACTCGGGAAGGTGACGAGGTCGGCGTGGGGGTAGAGATCGCTCAACACGTAGACCTTGCGACCATCCTGGTTCAATTGTCTCCGGTCCGCCATCCGGTCCCCGAACAGCTTGAGCGATACGCCCTCCTCACGGGCTAGATTCTGAATCTGACGGCAATACTCCATGCCTTCATCACCACCGTCGTGGGATATCACCAGGTGGGAGTGGGGCAATTTCAATCGTCGTATCAGGTGAATGGCATTCTCGATGCCCTTGCGGGGAACGATACGCGTCGGCTGCAGAATGAGCAGTTCGTCGTCAACCAGACCAAGGGCGTCGCGAACATCCGAGGCATAATCGTCAGGCGCCGCGGGCGGGTTCTCGAAGTCGAATACGTTGGGGACCAGGATACTCGGCAGGCCCTTGCGCCAGGCAATTTCCTCTCGAGCGGCCTGGTTGATGACCACATGCTGAAGACGGGGCACCCGCGGCGGGAAAGCCATCTCGAGATAGTCGTCCACGGCAGAGATCTGAAACCGTTGCCGTTCCCACTGAAAGTCGTGATGATGGGCGATGGTCGGCATGCCGGTTTCGAGCAGGAACTCGGTGATGGCAACACCGAGCGGGATATGCATCGGTATTGTTAGCGCGTTCTGGATGATCAAGATATCCAGATCGAATCGGTCACGGAACTCGTAGAGAGTCGCTTTCAGATACTCCGCCAGTTCGCGGATACGCCGGCTGGCCTCGGCACTGCGTCGGGTCCGACCCCAGAGCTGCGCATTGATCCAGGCGTTCTCCGCGTGGTCGAAGAACGCCTCGGGAATACACAGACTCACACCCGGGTCACGGTCCAGCACACCCGCGTACCAATGGCTGACGTGCCCGCCCCGCCACAGTACTTCGGCCCATTTCGCGGACTCCAACGACACACCATCGGTGCCGGCAAACCGGGTGGAGACGAATCCGATGTTCTCGGGCTGTTTCATGCTTGCGTATTTCGCGGCAGGATGCGTATCGCGAGCTCTTGTGACCGGCGTCCCACGGCGAGCGTCAAATCGCCTCGGAAGGTGCCGAATCAGGGCGGCGGTGGTGCTCTTTTGCTAGCGGACGTTGTACGCTATGGGCGGCCGCGTCAAGTGCCCAATGCAGCCCTGCTCTGGCGGCACTTGGTCCAATGACTCTTTCGCCGGCAAGGTCCGGCAAAAGGCCTCGTCCATAAAAAACCGCCATTAAACTATGCAAACAGGATGCCGGCGACCAATGTATCCGCCGAGTCGATGGTCCCGGCAACACAGAACACCAAGCGGAGTAGCAATCAAGGGCGAATACAGCGCGAACAAAGGGCGTCCAAGTTCAGGGCGAATTCGCGCGTCTGAGCAATAAGGATTCAAATGCGCATTGCCATCGTGCACTTCCACCTACAGACCGGCGGGGTCACGCGGGTCATTCAACATGCCTGCGAGGCGTTGGCCGCGACCGGCCACCGGGTGTTGGTGATCGCCGGAGATCCGCCGGAACAGCCGCTTGGCGGTGCCATCGACGTTGCCGTTTTGCCGGGTCTCCGCTACGAGGAAAGCCGCGTGGGTCTGACGCCGGACGCCCTGGCTAGCGCCATGGTCAAGGCCGCCCGAGAGCGGCTCGGCGGCCTTCCGGATCTGTGGCACATACACAACCATTGCTTGGGAAAAAATCTGGCACTGCCCGCGGCCGTGCTGCGGCTGGCTCGTAACGGTCATCGCTTGCTTCTGCAACCGCACGATTTCGCCGAGGACGGCCGCCCTGCGCTCTATCGGCGCATGCGGGACCAACTCGCCGACGGCGACGTCGGCCGCCTATCGGCAATCCTTTACCCGCTCGCGCCACAGATCCACTATGCGGCCCTCAATGGTCGGGATCTGGGCTTTCTGGCCAACGCGGGCATTCCCGAGACCAATCGCCATCTGCTCGCGAATGCCGTCACACCTCCGACGACCGAAATCGCAGCGCGATGCGTCGATGACGCACCTGAACGGTGCAGCGATGACAAGCGCCTCTGGCTCTATCCAACCCGTGCGATCCGGCGCAAGAATCTCGGCGAATTCCTGCTTTGGTCGGTCGTAGGCGAAAGACAGGACCGCTTCGCGACAACCCAGGCGCCGCAAAATCCCCAAGAACAGCCAAGGTACCGACACTGGTTAGGACTAGCAAAGGAACTGGATCTGCCACTGGAGT
This sequence comes from Thiohalocapsa sp., assembly GCA_049670525.1. GTDB lineage: Bacteria > Pseudomonadota > Gammaproteobacteria > Chromatiales > Chromatiaceae > Thiohalocapsa. The sequence continues at coordinate 12,265 of JBATTL010000788.1, forward strand.
TCGAACTCGGCAGGCGCGCCGACAACTTTCATGCCCTGTTGGCGTCCAGTTATGCGTTGGTCACAACCAGCGTCGGCGAGGGCTTCGGTCTTGCGTTCCTGGAGCCATGGTTGAGCGGACGTCCGCTTGTCGGCCGCGACTTGCCTGAGATTACCTGTGACTTCCGCGCAAGCGGCGTCAGGCTGGATGACCTCTACGAACGCCTGGCAGTCCCCCTCGCCTGGGTCGACAACGGGCGTCTTCGTGCTTCGTTTTCCGACGCGCTTGCCGCAAACGCCACGGCCTATGGGCGAAGCCTTCCAGGCAACGCTTTCGAGCGGGCTTGGCTCAGTGCTGCGACCGATGCGCACATTGATATGGGTCGGCTCGACGAGCCTGCGCAAGAATCGGTGATCCGACGTCTGCACGCCAACCCGACGGCTTTCGCGGAGATGATGCCGTCGCAGCTGATCGCGACAGATGACGCGAAGATCATCGCGGCCAACGACAGCGCGATCCGCGCCAGTTATGGTTTGCACGGTTATGGCAGAGGGCTCGCGTCACTCTATGCCGGCATCATGGAGGCAATCCCTTCCGCCAGCTTTGGCAGAGGTGACGGCGAGAAGCTCTTGGATCAGTTCCTGGCGCCAGAGAGGCTGACCCTGCTTCGCACTTGATACATGCCGTATTGATACAGCGGGTTAACCACGAACGCGCAACGGAGGACCAATGCAGGACGACCAATCAATCAGGGCGATCCGCGCGCTGACCTCACCCCTCGCGCCTGAGGCGACCGGGCTGGCACCGCGCTTCGAACCGCTGGATGGCATCCGTGCAGTGCTGTTCGACGTCTACGGCACTTTGGTGATTTCCGGATCCGGCGATATCGGACTTACAGCTGGACATGAAGGAGCGGTTCAGGGGAACCGGGAGCATTTCCGCGCAGCCCTCCGAAGCGGCGGACTCGATAGCCGTTGCCTCCCCGCGGGCTTTGATGGCCCCGCCGCCCTGGTGACAACCATTGATGCGAGCCACGCCCGCAGCCGAGCGCGAGGCGTGGACCATCCGGAGGTCGATATCCTTAGTATTTGGGAGGAGTTGCTCGCGAGGTTAGGCGTCGTCGCCGATGAGCGCACGATCCGCCGCATCGCCATCGAGTACGAGTTCCGCAGCAACGCGGTCTGGCCGATGCCGGGCTTGGGCGAACTCATTCGGGAACTGGCACAACGGGGACTGGTGCTCGGCATCGTCTCCAATGCACAGTTCTACACACCGCTGATGCTGGCGGCATTCGTCGGCCGCGACATCGCCGCGGCGGGCTTCGACCCCCGTTTCTGCGCCTGGTCCTACAAGCATATGGTCGGCAAACCGTCGACGCGCATCTATGAGTTTGCGCTGGCCGCCCTGCAGGACCAGCACCGGATCGCGTCTGACCAGGTGCTGTACGTCGGTAACGATCTGCGCAACGACATCTGGCCAGCCGGGCGGCTCGGCTGCCGCACCGCGCTGTTTGCCGGTGATGCGCGCGCCCTGCGATTGCGGGAGGATGACGCACGTCTTCGCGATGTGCGGCCCGATCGCGTGCTAACCGCGCTGAACCAGATTACGGAGCGCCTCCTGCCGGCATGAGACGGTTCGCCGCTAGTAGGCTCAAACCTCCTCATTGGCACTAACCCGATCGCAAAACCGATGCATTGCTACCGAATCGTGGCGCCTGCCTTGGGGCTGTTCCAGGTGTAGACCGAAGTCACCGCGTAGTTCCAAACCGCACCGATGAGTATGCCGGCGGTCGCCGACAGCACCCACCAGACACCACCCGCGGGCGCGGTGTTAAACAGGTAGGTGGCGATTCCGACGTTGGCCACCGCCCCCAGGGAACAGGCTAGCGAAAATGAGACCCAACCGCGCAGCAATCCCCAGCCGCGCAGGCGTCGGTCGCGGTACGTAAACCAGTTGTTGAGAAAAAAGTTGAAGGTCATTGCCACGAGCGTCGCGACGGTCTGACCGACCACGAACGTCTGGCCCATTCCCCTGAATAACAGCCACAGGACACCCATGTGCACAAACACGCCAAGTCCGCCGATGAAGGCAAAGGCGATGAAGCGCACGGGGACATAACGGCCTACGGATTTGTCCAGCAACATCGCGACGTATTGCCAAGCAACAACATTGTCGAGCTTGCTCGCGCCAGCGTGGCGATTGCGAAAGGTATAGGGCAGTTCTTTGAACCGCAGCGGACGCTTCGCCGTGACGAAGATATCAAGCAGTATCTTGAAACCGATACCGGCAAGATCGTGCACAACCTCGTCGATCACTTCCCGACGCAGCATGAAGAAACCGCTCATGGGGTCTTTGACATCCGCCTTCAGAACGAGCCGGGACAATCGTGTCGCAAAACGGCTAGCAAATTCGCGTTCCGAAGTCCAGTCTCCCATACTGCCGCCAGGGACTTTGCGGCTGCCGATGACGATATCAAGCCCACCTTCCTTCAGCGCCGACAGCATCTGCGACAGCAGGCGTTCATCATGCTGCAGGTCGGCATCCATAACCGCAATGTACGGTGCAGAGGATGCAAGCATTCCTTCAACGCAAGCGGAAGATAATCCGCGCCGGTGAATGCGATGCAGGAGTCGCACGCGGGTATCGGCAACGGCTAGATCGCGGACAGCAAGCGCCGTGCGATCGGGTGAGTCGTCATCGACGAAAATCACCTCCCAGGGAGCTTGGCCAAGACAATCGCCCAATTTCGCCACTAACGAATCGACGTTTGGGCGCTCGTTGAAGGTGGGCACGATGATCGAGAGTTCCGGGGATGCGATCATCGCATTCGCACTCCAGTTCTGAGCCTAGCCAAACTCCAGTCCACCCCGATCAATCCTCCACCTGCCGTTCCTGCAGCCCACGCAACGGAACACGAAGCGTTTGGCCCACGACAGGAAGACGCAATTCTAGAATTCCGTCTTGCGGCTTGCCCCGATCTCGCACTTCATAGATCAGCAGCGAGATGCCCTCCAGCGGCTCGCGCGTGGAGGGTGTTCCGGTGTCGACAGGGATCGTCTTGACCAACCGGAACCGCGGGTCGCGTTCCAGCACCCGCCGTAGTAGGTTGTGGATGGGAACCTCGATCGTGTTCTTGTCCTCCACAACGACGTACTGCACACCATATTTCCAGAGCATCTCTCTGACGTCATCCGCATCCTTCGCGTGGATTTCAAGCATATTGCGTCCCCCGATGGACGAGGAGCTCAACAGCTTGTCTCCGCGCAGGACGTACATCGATCGCTCCGGATCGAATGCCCGCATAAAGTACGTAAAGTAACCGTTGTTATAACCGTCGAAAAACGCCGTCGGCGATTCGCTGTTTTCGAGCACAAAGCGAGCTGCATCGTCGTAACCTGTCGCATACTTCGGAGCGATCTGATAGATGGAGAAAACCTGCCAGGCGACGGTGGCTGCGAGCAGGCCCACATAGAGTTGGAATCCTCGCTGCCACCGGCCCTGCAAATAGGCTAGGGGCAAACTCGCGAAGACAAGAAACGCCGGGATCCAGAAAATCGGATAACGGGAGTTCTGGCCCTTGATATACGTAAAGACGACGTAAACGACGATAACGAAGCTGAACCAGAACCACGCCCGTTTATCGCGAATCCACACAGCCCAGATCAGCCCAACCAAGGACAACGCGAGCGCTGGCCAGCTCAGATGTACTTCATAGATCTGCTTGAGGTGCCCGAGCAAGACGTTTCGATTCAAGCGGTCCGCGATCGACGCGGGGAGGACGTCCGCGGCAAAGGCCTGACCCCCCAGCAGGATAGGTATCATGCCAATTGACTGCTTCAGATTCTGATCGCCCAACCACAACGTAATTAGAACCAAAGGCGCGAGACCGATAGCAACGCCAGCGATGGTGAACCAGACTCGACGCTGCCGTAGTTGCCCAAGAAGGCCGCCGATGGTGAACTGATGTAGGAACATCCACACAAATAGGAAAAAGGCCGTCTGTTTGGTCCAGGCAGCCAATACGGCCGCGGTGCCCGCCAGCACGAGTTGAGAGGTCTTTTCGCTCATCACGTAGCGATGGTAGAAAAAGATTGTGATCAGGGCCATCGAAAGTACGGGCACCTCCCCCATTGTGTACCAACTGAGCCGAATCACGAAGGGCGTCGTGGCGAGCAGCGCCGTGGCAGCTATCGCGCTGGCACTCCCGAACATCCGACGGACTATCAAGAAGAATGCTGTCAGACCGACAAGACCAAACAACAGCAGCGCGAGCCTGCTACTCCACATTTCGACGCCGAAAACCGCGTTGAAAAGACCTTCTATGAATGGGAAGAATGGAGGTCTATAACCGATACTCAAAGCAGGGTATTGCGCAAAATAGTGTTGAACGTAGCCGTAAGGATCGGAGAACGGAAGGTCAAAAAGGAAATCTCGAAAAAAGACGCCGTCCATCAAAATCCGATCTGCATCCGGATAGCCGAGACTTAAATCTCCGAAGCGCCGCAGTACTAAGAGCGAGAAGACGACCAAAACTCCCGCAAGCGCCAACCAATCACCGACGTTGCCGGGCTTTCGCTTACAGTCTGACCGCAGATCATTTTGCTCACTCGCGGATGCGCTATTCATTATTACTTTGCTTTGAGATGACCATCCAAATCCGTTCGTAGAACATGAAGCGGAAGCGTCGATTAATACGTTCGAGCGATGCAAACTCGGGTATCAGGATGAAATGTAAACGCGTCGAGCGAGGCTCTCGGATCGACATGTCACAAGCGGTCGTACCATTGTTTCCCGAGCGCGAAGAGCTCCTTGAATTTTGACCGCGGTGCAGGCTGGATTCCCCATCTCTCGGTGCCAATCGACCACCTATCTGGCAACCTAGATTCGCCGGTCGGCGTGCGAACCGGCTGCTCGGCCTGCTGCTTTATGACAGTAGTCATACCGACAATGATCGCCAACAGCGCGTAGTAATAGTCAAAATATGCAAGCCCCAGAAAAGCACCACTGACAGCATATCCAATCAGACTG
>JBATTL010000789.1:0-1641 GCA_049670525.1 Thiohalocapsa sp.
CAGGATGCCGCGCACTTGCTCGAGCGCCGCGGCGTCGAACACCCGTCCGCTGTAGCGTTTGTTGGTCGGTGTCGCTTCCATGCGCGAGGTTGTACCCGATCCGTTCCCTCGTGTCCCGCAGAAATCATTTGTGGGGTCATCAGCCTGCCTTATCGGCTGATGGCTCCCCTATCGTTGATCTTCACGGATAAGACGTCGATGGCCACGCACGGTTGCCGGAACCACACAAATGCTTGCAGTACATCAGCCTGCCTCCCCCTTGTCGTCGTCGGTGTCGAGCGCCTGATCGGGCAACTCGCGCAGACGTAGCGCTGAAGGCGCCGGTTGCGGCGCCGGCCCATCGGTGCTGAGTGTCCAGGACGGGCGATCGCGTTTGACGAAGCAATTGGCATAGGTCTGTACCGGGCTGGCCAGCTCGATCAGCTTGCCGGCGTGACAGACCTGCACGGGACGCTCCGGCGGCGCGCCGGGATCAAAGCGCAGCTTCACCTTCTCGCCGACCAACGCCGCATCGACCTCGTAGACCACGCCGTTGAGGCTCACGGTGCGATCGGTCTGCACCTTACGCTCGGCCTCGAACAGGAACACATCGGCCAGGTCGAAGCCCGGTTGCGGGAAGCGCACCGCCGCCCCGGTCTGCGCCCACTGCTCCAGCGGCGTGGCACCGTCCAGGCCGCGGTGCGGACTGTGGTGATACTCGCCTTCGAGCCAGACCGCCAGGCGGCGGTTGAGGGCCTGAAGGCTGGCGGTGTCCTCGGCGGTGAGACGCGTCAGCAGTTGCGCGCGCACGGTCTTGAACCAGCGCTCGATCTTGCCCTTGCCCTGCGGGCGATAGGGGCGCGCATGGATCAGCGCGATGCCGAGCTTGGCGCAGACCAGCCCGAGGTGGCGGGAGCGATAGTTGGCGCCGTTGTCAACGTAAAGGCGTGCTGGCAATCCACGCTTTTCGATGGCCAGTTTCAGCACCGGCAGAAAGGTGCGCGTGTTCTCTGACAGCGCAAAGGCGGCATGCGGGATCACCCGCGTGGCATCGTCGATAAAGGCGATCAGATCGGTCTTGCGCTTGACCCGCTCGCCGACCACCACGCTCGGGCCGTGCATGACGTCGCTCATCCACAGCTCGCCGGCAGCGGCGAAGGCGAAGCGGCGCCGGTCCTGGTCCCCCGCCTCACCGGCGGGCTTGTCCATCAGCCCATGGCGGGCCAGCAGTCGGTGCACGGTCGAGGGCGGCAGCGGCAGCTCGTCGGGAACCTCGGGCAGTGCTCGTGCTTCGCGGATGACCAGTTGCACTGAGAGCGCGGGGTTGCCCTCCTTGGTCGCCAGTAGCGCCTCGGTCACCGCCGCGGGCAGCTTGCGCACGTGACCACGATCAGCGCGCGGTTTCGGCAACAGTGCGTCGAAGCCGCCCTGGCGGTGCGCCTTGAGCCAGTCGCGCATGGTCTCCTCGGCTACCCGCGTGCGGCTGCTGAAGGGGATGGTGTAGTCCTGGGCGGCCTTCTGCGCGCGCTGTGCATACAGCCCCTTGCGCTCCTTGGGCCAGTGCACCAGCTCGGCGATCACCCCATAGCGAAACAGGGCGATGGCGTGGCGGCGGTCGTCTTCGGTGTCGGTCATCGGCGGGAACTCCGCGTGGCGCAGGCC
>JBATTL010000790.1:0-1558 GCA_049670525.1 Thiohalocapsa sp.
CCGAATACATGGGTGCCGACATATTTCGTGAATTCTGTCAGACGGAGCCTGCGCCCAGCGCGCCCAAGGTCCGCGTCAGCCCGACCAGCCACGGCAATCGCATCACCGGCAACGAGGTGGGTCGTTCCAACAAGGTGACCGGCGACGAGCCTGGCACCTGCAAGCAGGTAACTGGTACCGAATATCTGTCTCCGAACCAGTACGGCGCCTTCTGCGAGCCTAGTCCGAGGGGCGGTTCGGTAGTCCGCCCGCTACCAGCTCCCGCCAAGATCGGTCTCGCCCAGACCGATGGTGGAAAGCCGGTGTCCGGCAATCTGGTCGGACGCGCCGCGGCGGTCACCGGCGATGAGCACGGCGCCGATGTGCGCCCTACGGGAACGCAGTACACGGCCCCGTCGGATATCGGTCAGGAGATCGTGCCGCCTAAGGTCGGCAGGTCGACCACATTGGCCGGCGGCACCGTGACTGGCGACCGCGTCGGCCGTTCCGAACGGGTGACCGGCGACGAGCCCGGTAGCTGTCGGATGGTGACAGGAGACCAATACATCGACCGCAGCCAATACGATGCATGCGGTATCAATCCGCAGCCCGAGCCGCCCGGCACCGGTCTGTCCACGACGAACAAGGGTCTGCGCGTCTCCGGTACCCAGACCGGCCGGTCGCAAAGGGTAACAGGCGACGAGCCTGGTACCTGCAAGGCCATTACTGGCACACCCTACGCCGGCTTGGAGCAGGCGGCCGATTATTGCGAGCCGCCTCGGCAGCGAGAGATCCAGGCGCGCACCCGTCAGCTTGCGGCCACACCCGGACCAAAGCTCAGCGGCATTCAGCCCGGCATCGATCCAAAGAGTGGCGGTCGCATTACCGGCGCTGCCAAGGGTGCCTGCGAGCCGCTGACCGGCACGCCCTATGTTGGCGCCGATCAGTTCGCGGCGGCCTGCGGTGGCGGCAATGGTGCCGAGCCCGGCCAGGCGGATTTCCCACAACTGCTGGAGAACGCCGCTCCCTGGCAGGGATTCAGCGTGACCTCGCCGGCACGTCAGAGCTCTGACAGCGGCAACGCGCGTTCCGATGCCGTGACTGGCACCGTCTACGAGTCTTCGCGCCATATCACCGGGCCCTTCGGCATGGGCAGCGGCAAGATCACCGGCACTGAGCAGTTCCGCTTCGACCACAGACGGCCGATGCCCGAGCTGATGAAAATGGCCGCCAATGCGCCAGCGACGGAGCAGGGTGATGACGCCGATGCGACGGTGCAGGTTTCACGCGTCACCGGAGAAGGCCAGTCCGCCGGACAGAAGGTCACGGGTGACGACTGGGAGCGCGGCGACCACGTGACCGGAACCGAGGGTGCCTCGGCGCGTCGGCGCAACCCGACGCGTCCCGGACCCATGGGTGCGATGCCGCCGATGGACCTGAAGCGCAACGAGGAGACCCCGAAGCCGATTACCCTCGTAACGGGCGCAGGCGGCAGCACGGAGCGCGGCTCATTGGTGACCTATTCCGGCGGCGCTAGAGGCTGACATGAGTCGAGCGGGCGGCAATCGGAGCATGCGTG
>JBATTL010000791.1:0-4584 GCA_049670525.1 Thiohalocapsa sp.
TCCTTACGTCAAGAACCAAGTGCATCAGTAGGAACTCTCCTATGATTATGCAATGGTCCATTTCTCCTGACCACTGGCTCGCCGGGACTCAATGTTGTCGAGTCGGCTAAGAAAGAGCCGTCTCAAACCCATGTCTAACAAGAGATTGATGATGCCTGAAATACCGAAGACCGACATTTTGGATGAGCCGCACAAGCCCCAGTTTGCTTCGGCTCCGCAACAAGCGCGCAAAGCGGCGACGATCGAAGAGGCCTACGCGGCGGCGGCGGAATTGCGGCCATTTGTCGGACAAGTACGCGCCCTCGCCAAGAAGCGGCGAGCTGAATTGGCGGTGCGCGGCAAAAACGCTTTGCCGCCGGATCAGCGGGATCACTGGTAGTGATGGCAGGTAACAGGCGGATCAACCGCGTTCTTGCAACCCCGCGACCATTCAGTATGACGGCATCTGCGATAGCAGCCGGCAAACCATCATGACCGAAATCCGATGAATCGCCCCGATCACCTTGCTGAGGTCGATTTCAGCGCTGTACAGGGTGTCGACCCCGATGAGCTAAACCGACGCGCGGGAGTCGGTGCGACGGACGACCCGGAGCTGGAGGCATTGCGTCTGCGGGTCATTGATGCCCTCCGGACCGTGCACGATCCTGAGCTACCGGTGAATATCTACGATCTCGGCCTGGTCTACCGTCTCGACATCTCCGATGATGGCGACATCGCTGTCGATATGACGTTGACGGCGCCTGGCTGTCCCGTGGCCGGAATGATGCCGATCATGGTGAGAACCGCCGTCACCGATATCGATGGTGTCGGATTGGTCGATGTGAAGCTTGTCTGGGAGCCGCCTTGGTCGCCGGAGTCCATGTCCGAGGCCGCGAGACTGGAAATGAACCTCCTCTGAGGCGTCATTGCCCGGAAGTCTTGGATTCGGTCACTGATTCGGCGGCCTGGTCGCGAACAGATGGCGATTCAAGAGCGCGAGGAAAAGGCCCAGCTGGTTGGTCCGCGGACGACGCAGACAAGGGGCGGAGATCGAATCATAGCGAGATGGGTGCTACTACTTGAGCAGGCATTCGAGTCACAGTGGCGCGCTGACGAAGTCTCCGTGGTTCGGGTTCCAGTCTTTTTCGCTTAAGCGACGAAGAGTGGGCGCCCACCCCCGATCCGGAACTGGGTGCCGCGGGATTCGCTGAGTATTTCAGTTCTTCCCAAGAGTTCTTTTCGGAGTTTCTTATGTCAGAAGCCATCACCGAGACGCTCATCGCCGACCATCGCCGCTGCAATGAATTGCTGACGATGATTGAAACGGCGGCCAGCTGTTCCGATTGGCGACACATTGAAAAGGAAGCCGAGAGCTTCGCGGGAGCGATGGAGCGCCACTTCAGTTTCGAGGAGAATATCCTGTGCTCGACACTGGAATCGGCGTCGCCGATGGCGGCCGGTCTGACTGGATTGATGCGCAAGGAGCATATGCAGATACGTCAGCTGTTGACTGATCTTCTGACCGCGACAAAGGCAGGCGATGCGGATGAATGCGCGAATGTCATCATGGAACTACATGTCGCGCTTGAGGCGCACAACACTAAGGAAGAAGACATCCTGTATCCCCTCTTGGACCGAGCGTTGGGCGCCAAGTGGACTGAACTGCTATCCCGACTTGCCGACTGAGCCTGGATGGTGGCGCGCATCGGCTTCCGATGGGAGCACTTGTCCGCTGCGTTGATCCCTGACAGCGCTTCGCCATTGTTCGTGCACGGTATCGAATTGGGTGCTTCCTTCGGAGTCCAGTTGTTGCGTTTCGCCAAGCGCGAGCAACTCCGACCTTCCCATGCGGTATCGTCCCCTCGCTACCTGGGACGCATCACCGCCGAGGGGTCCGGCCAAGCTGTCCCAATCGGTGGCACCTAGCCTCGGGCTCTTTTGTCTCATTCGGTTGGCCAACGACGCTTCCCTTCTGCCCCGGCCCTAGCGTCAATTCGCCTTTTCTTCGTTAAAATTCGGTATTTCCGGTCCCCGGCGCCAAGCTGGTACTCCCACTGGCGTGCAAGTGAGCAGGGTATGGCACCGTTCATGCTGGGTTCTTGCTACATGTATCGACATCGCTGTGCCTTCCCTCTTCATACGGCTGCGTCGCTGTTCGAATTCACTAGCAATGAGTTCTTGGCGCATTGAAGGATTGACGCCGATTCGTCGCTCGGCATTGGGCGCAACAATAATCACCGACGTTCCCTTGGTCAGGAGATGACTTCAACCCAATCACCGATGCAGCCCATTACAAGCTCGATAATATGATCGCCGTTGGCGGGATTATCACTCGTGCGCCGTTTGGGCATTCGCAAAAAGAGGCTACCCGAGCTGGATCAGTACCTCTAGAACATTCGAGCATCTTGATGAGATGCGGATACAGCGGCGCCACCATTCGGTCGGCGATGCGTCGTCGAATCGTTATCAGTACAGTTGTCTCAACATCAAACAAGAGAGATGGAATATGGCCTACGTTGCTCCCTCCGAACTCGGCATGAAAATGGTGGATGCCGGTGAGAAAAAGATCAAAATGGGAACCAGGGATTGCTTGATCCGAGCCTATATGGCGGGTGCTATTCTGGCGCTTGCAGCGGTCTTCGCCGTGACCATAAGCGTTCAGTCAGGCTCTCCGCTCGCGGGTGCCATTCTGTTCCCCGTTGGATTCTGTATGCTGTATCTGATGGGTTTCGATCTACTGACCGGCGTGTTTGTTCTGACACCACTTGCGTGGTTGGACAAGCGCAAGGATGTGACGCTTTGGCGCATATTGAAGCACTGGTTCTTTGTCTTTTGCGGCAACTTCGCTGGCGCCATAACCACGGCCGTCCTGATGGCCATTGTGTTCACCTACGGTTTCTCAATCGATCCTGGGCCCGTCGGCCAGAAACTGGCCACCATCGGTGAAGCGAGAACGCTGGGGTATGCACAATACGGTGCGCAGGGGTGGTTGACCATCTTTATCCGAGGCTGTTTGTGTAACTGGATGGTGTCCCTTGGCGTTGTTGGGGCGATGATTTCCACAACCGTTACTGGCAAGGTCGTGGCCATGTGGATGCCAATCATGCTCTTCTTCTACATGGGCTTCGAGCATTCGATCGTGAACATGTACCTGTTTCCGTCAGGCCTGATGATGGGTGGCGACTTCTCATTCTTGGATTACATCATCTGGAATGAAATCCCTGTCGTCGTCGGCAACCTCGTTGGTGGTGTGACACTGACAGGCCTAACGGTCTACACGACGCATGTTAGAACAGCGCCAGAACACATTTTCTGATTGATCCCTTCCGAACGATGGCCTCACCGCGCGCGAAGCGGGTGAGGCTTCGCATTTCTTGCGCATGTATTAGAGCCAGAGACTCTGGAGGTCCTCCTCTAGAGATAGACTGCGAATAGTGGTTATGCGCTTCTTGGCTTCAGTGTGGCAGTCGGATTGGAGGATATCGTCTACGTTATTCGATGATTCGATTGACCAATTGAGGGTGCGAGGAGCTTGGGCGCTCTCTGTCCGAACATGCCCAGGAGCTTGATGGCTGGAGTTTGGTCAGCAAATCACCTGACCGCTGAGCGTTATCAGATGGAAGCTTCGCGCCAATTTGGGGCGAGAAACAGTCCATCACTTCCGTTTGAATTCTGTGCGTAGGCGATGTGTGTCCACGCGCAACCTACACTTGAGAACCAATGAGCAAGCCGATGAATAAAGACGACATGAAACAGGCCATTCTCGAAGCAAAGCTCGAGAAGGGTTTGAAATGGCGGGATATTGCTACCGCTATTGATCTCTCCCCCGAGTTCACCTGCTCCGCGTGTCTCGGAATGAATCATCTGGATAAGAAACAGGCAGGGAAAGTGGCAGAAGTTCTGGGTCTCGGGAGCGATGTCTGTAGCGCATTGCAGCGTTTCCCGCATAAGACTTGGAATCAAACGATCCCGACAGATCCCCTGATTTACCGCTGGTATGAGGTCGTCGGCGTCTACGGAGAGACGATCAAGGAGCTGATACACGAGCAGTTCGGCGACGGCATCATGAGTGCCATTGACTTCACGATGTCGATCGACAAGCAGCAGGATCCAAAGGGCGATCGTGTGGTGGTGACGTTGAACGGAAAGTTTCTCCCTTATAAGGCCTGGTGACGAAAAAACTGTATGCCGACATCATGACAAACGACCTGGTTGGAGCTAACTTTATGTGTCAGAATTTTGGGTGTAGGAACTTCGTCTCTACCCTGATTTCGATGGTTGGTTATGAACCACAAACCAAACATGGCTATGCCTTTCCTGATAATGTTGGATTCATTGTGGAATTGCCACATCGGCAGTCGTTCAGTCCTGATGCCGCGTCTTATATCGGTGAGCTATAAGGCGGGAAGTTTGTCGATGGCGCGCCAATCTTTGCGGTGGGAGTGCGTAGCGAGAACGGCTACGGCCTGGCAGCAGAACGGGAGCTCGCAACAAAACGTGCCGATTACTTCGTCGCCGGTACCCGTGTCATGTGGGATGTTGATGTGCTAAGAGAGCAGGTTGCGTATTTGTATCGCGCCAACGATCCGGAGCATCCTACTGTCT
>JBATTL010000792.1:0-3261 GCA_049670525.1 Thiohalocapsa sp.
CGGGGCGCCCTGCATTGCCGCCCGCCAGCGCGGGTCCAGCGGCTCTCCCTCGAAGCGCGTCGTCATCACGAGCATCGCGGCCGCTTGCGCCGATGCCTCCGCAACCGCCGCCAGGAATGCGAGCATCGGCGCCGCCGCCCAGTGTATGTCCTCGACCAATATGAGTCGCGGGCGAGTCGTCGTCATCGCTCGCAGCAAGGTGCCGACAACCTCGCGCAGTGCCTGCGTCCGCGATGCCTCGCTCATCGGGATGGTGCCAGCTTCAAGCTCGTCGGCGAGGCCGATCAACGGGCCCAGCACGCGAGGGTTCATGACTGCCGGGCCTGAAGATGCCAGCACACGCGCCAAGGTTTGACTAACCAGCTGCGTTGGCGCGTCATTTGCCAGTCCGAGCAAACCCCGAAGCAAGACACCCGTGGGGTCCGCCAGGGTGCCCGTGCCGAAGTCGAGCACCCGCACCAGGCAGTCGTCGATTCGGAGTCTGTCGGCCTCCGAACGCAACGCCTCGACGAGACGAGTCTTGCCAATCCCAGCCTCGCCGCGGATCAGAACCACATGGCCGCCCCCAACATCGGCAATGGCTTCGAGCCCGGCGCGCAACAACGCGAGCTCGCGCCGGCGTCCGACCAGCGGGGTGTCTGCACGGGACGGCAGGGTCGACAATCGAAGCAGCCGCCAGCAACGCCTATCTGTGGCTTCTGGAGAGGCAGGTGTCGCCATGCTGCCGATGGCCTCTACCTCGACCCAGCGCTGCACGCGCCTGCGGACGGCTTCAGACAGAAGAACCTCGCCATCGGCAACGTCGCGCAACAACTCGATGCTTTGGTGCAGCACCGGACCGCTCGGGACGGTGCCTTCCGCCGCACTGCCGGTTCCGATCCGGGTACAAAGTGCTTGTCCGCAATGGACAGCCGCACTGATCGCCCCGCCGGGATGTCGAGCGACGGAGTCGCCCAGCTGAACCGCTGCATGCAATGCACGCTCGCAATCGTCACTGCGGGCCCGGACGCGCCCGAAGACCAGCTCCGCGCTACCGTGCCGGGGCGGTGACAGATCACAGGCGAAGTCGCGGGCAAGCTCGGCGAGACGCTCAGCAACGACGGCCTCGGAGCGGCCAAGCTCTTCCGGATCGCTCGCGAGCAGCGTCGGTGAGGGCTTCCAGCGCAGGGCGAGAACCGCTAGCTGGCGGAGTTCGGCGGACGCCTCGGGGTCGTCGACTGCCGCCTGCTCCAGTGCCGCCGTGGACGGCTGGGGCACTGCCGCAACAGGACCCGATCCAAAGGTCGCATCGCCTATCGCATCCCCGGTGGCATCCCGCCCGTGGAGATTGGATACGGACTGATTAGGGCTGTCGCCGTCCTGATGATCCCTGGCTCGGTTCGCGATGATTCGGCGGTAAAGCTCGGTCGTCGCGGGCTCCGGTTCGACCTGGAGTTGCTCCTTTAACAGCCGCCGCAGCCTTCGGTACTGGAGCACCGCATCCGGCGCCCGGCCCAGCGCCGCGTATGACCGCATGAGCTCCCGAGACGTGGACTCGCGCAGCGGGTCCAGTGCCAACAGGCGCAACGCGAGACGTACGGATGACTCCGCGGTCTCGCTTCCGTTCTGCTGCTTTAGCAAACGGACCATCGCCGAGACGGCCAGCTCGCGCAGCCGGCTGCGTTCGACACTGAGCCAGTCATCGAAGACCGGCGCACGGGCATCGAAGCCTTCGAGCAACTCGCCGGAGTAGAGCGCGACGGCCTCTTCCAGCGCCACCGTGGAATCACAGCGTACGAGCTCGGCGAACCGCAGGACGTCCACATCGAGACCTCGGATCGCGATTTCCTCCGATGTGGTCCAGAGGTGCCGATCCCCCGGCAGCACCTTGCGCAGACCGGCGAGTGCCTGGCGCAGGCTGTGACGAGCCTGGGTTTGTCCCCGCTCACCCCAAAGTAGGGTCGCCAATCGGTCGCGGGTCTGGGGGCGCTCGGGATTCAGCGCCAGAAACGCGATCAGCGCCTTCGCCTTGCGCGCCACGGCTGGACGTTCGCCTCGTCCCGGCACATCCAGTTCGAAGCCGCCGAGCATTGTCAGCCTAGGTTGGTTCGCATCGGTCATCGCAAGCCCTCGCGGCGTGGATGCCTGGTGACGGATCGTCAATCAAGCATCGAACAGGATTTTGACGCCTTTTTGACGCGTGACGCCACATCCCACTGACAGCCGTCTCCGAAACTGACGCTCAGCGACACCCGCCGATCCGCGGCGACGCGCTTTGCCAAACGTCTGGCTTTGAGATTCACAACGGAGACTTTCATCATGTGCAGCCCGATTCAAGCCAATCTTCCGAGGACGACCAGCAACAGCAGTCCGGAAGCTGATCCGGCGGCGGTCTTTGCCGACCGTATGCTCGACATCCTGAATAGCGGTGCGCTGGCCATCATGACCTCGGTCGGCCATCGAACTGGCCTGTTCGATACCCTTGCGGAGCTGAGCGCGGACAACGGCGCGGCCAGTAGTGCGGAGATCGCGATCGCCGGGGGACTCAACGAGCGCTATGTGCGCGAATGGCTGGCGGCCATGACCACCGGCGGCATCGTACGGTTCGACCCCGAGAGCGGCAAGTATCGTCTGCCCGAGCACCATGCCGTCTGGCTCACACGCGCGGCGTCACCGGACAACCTGGCCGTCACGGCCCAGTTTCTGCCGCTGGTCGCCGGTGTCGAGGACGACATCGTCCAGTGCTTTCACAATGGCGGCGGCGTGCCCTACGAGCGGTTTCGGCGCTTTCACGATGTCATGGCCGAGGACAGCGGCCAGACCGTGGTCGCCGGGCTGTTCGAGCACATCCTTCCGCTGGTGCCAGGGCTGCATCAACGCCTGACCGACGGCATCGACGTGTTGGATCTGGGCTGCGGCCGAGGTCGCGCATTGATGGCCATGGCGCGCGCCTATCCAGCCAGCCGATTCTCGGGGGTCGACTTCAATCCGGAGGCAATCCAATGGGGGCAAAGTGAAGCCGAGCGTCTGTGCATCGAGAATCTCGTCCTGGAGGTCCGCGATGCAGCCAAGCTCGACGAGGACGTAGCATACGATCTGGTGACGACCTTCGATGCCATACACGATCAGGGCGCGCCTCAGCAGGTGCTCAATGGGATCCGTCAGGCGCTGCGATCGGGTGGCGTTTATCTGATGCAAGACATCAACGGCTCCAGCCATGTGCACAACAACCTGGAACACCCGTTGGCGCCCTTGATGTATACCCTCTCCACGATGCACTGC
>JBATTL010000793.1:0-27482 GCA_049670525.1 Thiohalocapsa sp.
GGCAATGCCTTGGCTTGGGCGACGGCCGGCGGTTCCGGCTTCCGTGGTTCTAGAAAGAGCACGCCGTTTGCGGCCCAGGTCGCCGCCTCACGCGCCGGAGCAACGGCCAAAGAGTATGGCGTGATGAACCTCGATGTCAATGTCAAGGGGCCGGGTCCTGGCCGCGAGTCCGCGGTCCGCGCGCTGAATAGCGCGGGTTTCAAGGTAACCAGCATCACAGACGTGACGCCTATTCCGCACAACGGCTGTCGGCCGCCAAAAAAGCGCCGGGTCTGACACCCGTCGGTAACTGGAGAATACTCAGACATGGCAAGGTACACGGGACCAACCTGCAAGCTGGCTCGGCGCGAGGGCGCCGATCTCGGGCTCAAGAGCCGTGCGCGTTCGCTTGAGACCAAATGCAAGATGGAGAAGACGCCTGGTCAGACCCAGGACCGTCGTCGCCGCATTTCCGACTACGGCCTCCAGCTGCGCGAGAAGCAAAAGGTGCGGCGTATCTACGGCGTTATGGAAAAGCAATTTCGCAACTATTATCACGAGGCTGCGCGCAAAAAGGGCGCGACCGGTGAAAACCTGTTGCAGCTGCTCGAAAGTCGTCTGGATTGTGTGGTTTATCGGATGGGGTTTGGTGCGACGCGCGCCGAGGCGCGCCAGCTGATCGGTCACAAGGGTGTCCTGGTGAATGGTCAGGTCGTTTCGATTCCGTCCTTCAGCGTTACACCTGAAGATGAAGTCGAAGTCCGCGAGAAGGCAAAGAAACAGGTTCGCGTGCAGAACGCGGTTGCGCTTGCGGAGCAGTACGGATTCTCCGACTGGATCGAAGTCGACAGCAAGGCTTTTAAGGGTGTCTTTAAGCGTGTTCCGGACCGGGCCGACCTGCCGGCGGATATCAACGAATCGCTGATCGTCGAACTCTACTCGAAGTAAGCGTACTGCAGGGGAGATTTTATGGCCGACGTCGGTACCGGATTTTTAAAGCCTCGCATCGTCAAGGTCGAGCCCGTCGACGGCAGCCTCAATCGGGCCCGAGTGTCGATGGAGCCCCTTGAGCGGGGATTCGGACACACCCTGGGCAATGCGCTCCGCCGCATCTTACTCTCTTCGATGCAAGGGTATGCGGTCACGGAAGTCGAGATCCAGGGCATCTTGCACGAATACACGACCATGGAAGGGGTGCAGCAGGACGTCTTGGAGATCCTGCTCAACTTGAAGCAACTCGCAATCACTCTGCACGGGCGTGAAGAAGCAACCTACACGCTGAGCAAGGTCGGGCCCGGGCCGGTGACGGCCGCGGATATTTCCATCGATCATTCGGCGGAGATTGCCAACCCGGATCTTGTGATTGCGAACCTAACTGGCGGCACAGAGCTCAGTATGTCGCTGACCATTCGTCGCGGTCTCGGTTACGAGCCCGCAACGCAGCGGGAGGCCGAGTCCGGTGAAGATCGTCCGATTGGCAAGTTGCCGCTGGACGCGTCCTTCAGCCCAATCCGTCGCGTGTCGATCGAAGTGCAGTCCGCCCGCGTTGAGCAACGCACCGATTTGGACCGGTTGGTTGTCGACCTCGAAACCGATGGCACCATCGATCCGAAGGATGCGATTCAGCGCTCCGCGGGGATACTGCGGGATCAGCTTTCGAGCTTTATTGACCTGGACCAGACAGTGGGCACAGAGACTGCGGTGGATCACACGCCGGACGAGCCACCCTTCGATCCGATTCTGGTTCGACCGGTGGATGAGCTTGAGCTCACCGTGCGGTCGGCAAACTGTCTGAAAGCGGAGAACATCTATTTGATTGGAGATCTGATCCAGCGAACCGAGGTCGAGTTGCTGAAGACCCCGAACCTGGGCAAGAAATCGCTGACAGAAATCAAAGATGTACTCGCAACACGCGGTCTGTCTCTCGGAATGCGCCTGGACAATTGGCCGCCCGAGAATATCGAAGAATTGATGGTCAAGTAACCAAGCGGAATACGAACGATGCGCCATCGTAAGGCAGGAAGACAACTCAACCGGAATAGCGCCCATCGCGACGCAATGTTCCGCAATATGACCGGTTCCCTGATCCGCCACGAGCTGATCAAGACCACCGTACCTAAGGCCAAGGAGCTTCGTCGCATTGCGGAGCCGTTGATCACGCTCGGCAAGACGGATTCCGTCCATCACCGCAGGCTGGCTTTCGCCAGGCTGCGGGATAGCGAGGCCGTCGGTAAGCTGTTCACGGATCTCGGTCCGCGGTACGAGTCTCGGCCGGGCGGCTATCTGCGCATTCTGAAGTGCGGCTATCGTCCTGGAGATGCCGCACCGATGGCTTACGTCGAACTGGTTGACCGTCCGATCGTCGAGACCGAGGATGATGACGACGAGTGAGCCCTGTTGTGGCGTGGGACCGAATGATTAGTGCTGTAGAATTGCCGGGCTTAGCCCGGCATTTTTCGTTTGAAGGGACGACAAGATCGCCCTCAGATCGTCGCGCCGCGTTGGCATCCTCAGCGACTTGTAGCCTGCGATGAAACTGCATGACCCGCCGCGCCGCATTGCGCTGATCACCGACTTTGGTGGCGGGCCATACGTCGGACAGATGGGCTTGGTTCTGTCCGCGCTCGCTGATGTCCCGACGATATCAGTGGTTTCCGACCTTCCGGCATTCCGTCCTGAACTCGCTGCTTTTCTGTTGCCGGGTCTTCGGCACCGGATGCCAAAGTCGACGCTCTATCTTTGCGTCGTCGACCCCGGCGTTGGCGGTGAGCGAGGTGTTCTTGCGGCGGCAGTCGATGGAGACTGGCTGGTTGGTCCGGATAATGGGCTTCTGCTTCCCTGCATCCGCCGCGACCCCAACGCGCGGGTGTTCCGAGTTGATTGGCGGCCGGAGCAGCTGTCCGACAGCTTCCATGGGCGAGATCTCTTCGCGCCGATTGCGGCTTTCATTGTCGGCGGCCACTTACCGCGTTGCACTACAACCAAGACGCACGCGCTCGTGGGCGCCGACTGGCCCTCGGCGCTACCCAAGGTGTGCTATGTGGACCATTACGGCAACCTAATCACTGGTGTCGATGCCGATCAGGTATCGCGAGACGAAGTATTGCGAATTGGTCCGCACGACATCCGCTTCGCCCGTACCTTTTGCGAGATGCCGCCCGGAATACCTTTTTGGTATCGGAATGCCCTCGGCCTCGTGGAGATCGCCGTCAATCAGAGACGTGCGGATCGGCTGCTCAATCTATCATCCGGGGACGATCTACCGCTGCCGCGACAATGATCGCGACAAGGCCTACTCGGAACACCACAAGTCCATGCCGCCGAGGCTGGCTGGCATTGGGTGGTGCACCCCGGCCCGATCAAGGGCCGGAGGTGCCTCGATCGCTTCGAGTCGAACGCTCCCGAGAGCGCGAGACGCGCAGTTAACTGCGCCCAATTCGTAGCGCTTTCACTCGTCCCGATCTCGGCTGGCTGCGTTAGACTACGGTGGTCGACGGGCTGGTTTGTCCTCGACTGCTGGAAGATCGGAGGCAGCCGACCAGAGCTATCCGAGTCGCGGACTTGGCGGCGCCCCAAACCGAGGGTGGAATCGACGCCGTCCTTCGCCGGAAGGGCGAGGGATCGGCCGGCCCGCGCACCACAACGACTAAGAGGAACGAGCGATGGCGAATTTCGGAGATCTGGTCGGTGCCTTTATGCAGAGTACGATGACATCGAGCGGCGGCAGCCGCATCGGCAGCGCCATAGAGCAGCTGCAACGGTCGGGTCTCGGAGATGTGGGCTCGGGCGCCGCCGCTAGTGGCGGTCCAGGCGGCTTGCTTGGCGACCTTTTCGATGCGGTCAAGGGGGGGTTGGGCAGTGCGGCCCAGAGCCCTGGTCAGGCCGGCGGTCTAGGAGCCGTTGTGGGTTCTCTGCTGGGTGGCGGCAAAGGCGCGGTCCAAGGCGGTATGCTCGCCATGCTGGCCAGCGTCGCGATGAAGGCCCTGAGTTCGGCGGGCGAGACCGCCCAAGCCTCCGGCTCGCAGGTCGGTTCGAGTCAGAGCGGGGGGTTCGGCGGATTTCCTGGCGCGCTCGGTGATGCCCTGCGTGGTAACAAGGGTCCCTGGTCCGGTTGCGACGCGCCCATCGGTATGCGTGTGCCTCAGAACACGGCCGAGCAAGAGGCGCTGGAGTTCACCGCCCAGTTGGTGTTGAAGGGCATGATCAATGCCGCCAAGTCGGACGGCCAGATCTCCCCGGACGAGATGCAGCGCATCGTCGGCAAGCTGCAAGAGTCAGGCGCCGATCAGGGCATGCAGCAATGGGTCCTGCAACAGATGCGTGAGCCGCTGAACGTGCAGGCCTTCGCCGCCGAGATCCCGAACCAGGAAGTAGCGGCCGAGGTCTATGCGGCATCGCTGCTCGCGGTCGAGGTCGACACCGACGCGGAGCGACGGTATCTGCGGCAGCTCGCTGAAGCGTCGCGCCTGCATCCCCTTGTGGTTGGACAAATCCACCAGACCCTTGGCGTAAAGGCCTGATTGCGCTGTCCGGCGTCCGAAGTGACGTCTGCGGCGAAGGGATGTCGACAGATCATGTGTTGCTCTGGCGCCTCCGCAATGCCTCGGCGGTATAGCCGGCACTGGTCTCCACCAGACGGGCCGGTGCGCCCTCTGCGACGACAAGGCCGCCTCCGGCGCCTCCCTCTGGCCCCAGATCGATCACCCAGTCTGCCGTCGCGATCAGGTCCAGGTCGTGCTCGATCACCAACACCGAATGGCCGGCATCGACCAGTCGTTGCAGCACAATTATCAGCCGTTCTACATCGGCCATATGCAGACCCACCGTCGGCTCGTCCAGTATGTATAGGGTCGGGCGATCGGTGAGCCCATCGGTGCCGGTGCGTGCCTTGGACAATTCGCTCACGAGCTTGATGCGCTGGGCCTCACCGCCGGACAGGGTGGGGCTGGCCTGACCCAGGGTCAGGTAGCCAAGCCCCACCGCTTGCAGGAGCTCCAACGGAACGCGTATTGCCTCGTGGGCGCTGAAGACCTCAACCGCCTCATCGACGCCCATACTCAACACCTCGGCGATGCTTTTGCCGCGGTAGCGGATGGCGCGCGTCTCGGCATTGAAGCGAGTGCCGTGGCAGACTTCGCAGGGCACCTTTACGTCGGCCAGAAAGCTCATCTCCAGTCGTTGCACGCCCTGACCGTCGCAGGCGTCGCAGCGCCCGCCCTTGGTGTTGAACGAAAACCGGCCTGGCCCCCAACCCAGCATGCGCGCCTCAGGCGCCGCCGCGAAAAGCCGTCGGATCCGGTCCCAGAAGCCGATATAGGTCGCCGGGCAGGACCGGGGCGTCTTGCCGATCGGCGTTTGGTCCACCTCCAGCATCCGGTGGAGCGATTGCCAACCAGTGAGACCGCGGCAGCCACGCAGACTGGTGTCGCGTGGCCTCGTCGGGACCTGCGCACCGGATCGCTGTTCCGTGAGCAATGGCAAAAGCGAGCGCGCGATGACCTCTCGCACCAAGGTCGACTTACCCGAGCCCGAAACGCCGGTCACACAGACGAGCCGCGCCAGCGGGATCGACAGATCGAGCGCGCGCAGATTGTGCATCTGCGCGCCCTCGATCTGTAGCCTTTCCACTGAGGTGCAGGCGCGTGCGCTGGTGCTGGTCGAACGCGGATGGCGCCGCAGGTAGCGCCCGGTGACCGAGACCGGATCAGCGGCCAGCTCGGCAGCCGTGCCGCGGGCGACGATGGTGCCCCCATTCAGGCCGGCACCGGGACCCAGGTCGATGATCTCGTCCGCGTGTCGCATGCAGTCCTCATCGTGCTCGACCACGAGAACGCTGTTGCCCTTGTCCCGCAGCCCAATGAGGGTATCGATGAGCATAGCGTTGTCGCGCGGATGCAGCCCGATACTCGGCTCGTCCAGGACATAGCACACGCCGCGCAGGTTCGAGCCGAGCTGGGCCGCGATACGGATACGCTGGGCCTCGCCTCCGGACAGAGTTGGCGCGGGCCGGTCCAGGCTCAGATAGCCAAGACCCACTTGTTGAAGGAAGCGCAGCCTGCCGCGGACCTCCGCGAGCAGATCCTGTCCGATAGCCGCTTCACGGGTGTTTAGGACCAGTTGGTCGAGCCAACGGGCGGCATCGGAAACCGTTAGCGCGGACAGCTGTGCGATGGATAGCGAGCGGAAAACGACCGCGAGCGCCTCGGCGTTGAGCCGCTGGCCGTCGCAGATCGTACAGACGCCGTCGTCGATCTCCATCGCCGGCCAGGGCCCCTCCTCGCCGCTCTGCTCGGCATCGAAACCTCCCAAAGCGAGTCCGGTTCCAAAGCAGCTGGCGCACCAACCGTGCTTGGAGTTGTAGGAGAACAGGCGTGGATCCGGCTCGTCGAAGCCCCGACCGCAGCCGGGGCAAGTACGACTAGTGGAATAGGTATGAGCCTGCGCAGGTTCTGACGCTTGCGGTGCCGCGGGCAGTACACGGACCAATCCCTTGCCTCGGTCCAGCGCCTGATTCAGCAATTTCCTGAGATCCGTCTGATCGTCGGTCCTGACCTCGATGTCCCCCAGGGGGAGATCGATATGGTGTTCGCGGAAGCGGTCCAGTCGTGGCCAGGCGTCGGTTGCTGTCGGCTTGCCGTTCACGTGCAGCAGGGGATACCCGTTGCGCTGTGCCCAGGACGCCAGTTCGCTATAGAGGCCCTTGCGGGCGATGACCAGAGGCGCAAGCAGCATGACCCGCTGCTGAGTATGGTCACTGATGATGCGGAGCAGGATCGCGTCGCGGTCCTGTGGCGCAATGGGCAGGCCGCAGTCCGGACAGTGCTGGGTGCCGAGCTTGACGTAAAGCAGGCGCAGGAAGTGATGCACCTCCGTCAGTGTGCCCACGGTGCTCTTTCGACCGCCGCGGCTGGTGCGCTGCTCGATGGCCACCGTGGGCGGAATGCCAAAAACGGCATCCACGTCGGCCCGTGCCGCAGGTTGGACGAACTGCCGCGCATAGGCGTTCAGCGACTCCAGATAGCGTCGCTGTCCCTCGGCGAACAGGATGTCGAAGGCAAGCGTGCTCTTGCCGCTGCCGGAGACGCCGGTGATGACAACGAACCGCCCCCGCGGAATCGAGACGGTCAGATCCTTCAGATTGTGCTCGCGGGCATGACGGACGACTATCGCGTTGCGCGTGTCGATGGCCGAGTGTCCGGGAACAGCCGTTGCAAGGCCGTAATCGCCGGGGGCCTCTGCGATTCCACGGACATTGGAACTCTCATCGCTCTGGCGTCCCTTCGCGAGGCGCAACTCGCTGCCGACCGGTTGTTCACGCAAGGCCAATCCGGTGTGACTCCTGGCATGCTGGGCAACCTGCTCCGGCGTTCCGGCGCAGACCAGTTCGCCGCCGCCTTCGCCGCCTTCCGGCCCGAGGTCGATCAGCCAGTCAGCCGCGCAGATCAGGTCGAGGTTGTGCTCGATGACCAGCAGAGAGTGACCGGCCTCGATGAGGCGGCGGAAGGCCTTGAGCAGTGTTGCGATGTCGTCGAAGTGCAGGCCGGTTGTGGGCTCGTCGAGCAGGAACAGCAGCCCCGGCCCGCGTCGCTTCCTGCTGGTCTTGGCCAGATGTCCGGCCAATTTGAGCCGTTGTGCCTCGCCGCCGGAGAGCGTCGGCACCGGTTGGCCGAGGCGCAAATAGTCCAGGCCCAGGTCCGCCAGCGGACCCAACGCGCGCCGCACCTCAGGTTGATTGGCAAAAGCCTCCAGCGCCTCGGAGACCGTCATCTCCAAAACGTCCGCGATATTGGCGCCGCCGTCCGGAGTCGGAATTTGCGCCAGCCGCACTTCCAACACCGACGCCATATAGCGCCGCCCATTGCAATACGGGCAACGCAGATAGACATCTGATAGGAACTGCATCTCGACATGCTCGAAGCCAGATCCGGCGCAGGTCGGGCAGCGTCCGGGCCCGGAGTTGAAGCTGAAGTGGCCGGACTTGTAGCCGCGCGCCCTGGCCAGCGGCGCTGCGGCAAACAGTTTCCGGACCGGGTCCAGGGCGCCGACAAAGCTGGCGGGGTTGGAGCGGGACGTGCGGCCGATTGGGGACTGGTCCAGCAGCAACAGGTCACTGATCAGCTCCGCCCCGTCGACGCCGTCGCAGTCGCCGGGCGTCCCTTCGGGATGGCCCTTGGTCTTCGCCAAGTGATTGAACAAGACGTCCTGCACTAGCGTCGACTTGCCGGATCCGGAGACGCCCGTCACAACCACGAGGCGGCGCAAAGGGATTTCCAGATCGACACCTCGCAAGTTGTGCTCGCGGGCGCCGCGGATGCGCAACTGCGATTCCCCTGCCGCCGGGTGATCGGGCGGACGCGGTGGCTCGATCTGCTTGCGGCCCGCCAGGTAGGCGCCCGTCAACGATCCCTTGCTGACCAACAACTCGGAAGCCGTGCCGTCAAACACCAGCTCGCCGCCCCGCTCACCGGGGCCGGGACCGATATCGACAATGCGGTCCGCGGCGTGCATAACCTGCGGGTCGTGCTCCACCACCAGGAGCGAGTTCCCCTGGTCCCGCAGCCTGCGCAGGATTGCGACCACCCGATCTATGTCCCTCGGGTGCAGGCCGATGCTCGGCTCGTCGAGCACGAACAGGGCGTTCACCAGGGCGGTGCCGAGCGCCGTGGTCAGGTTGATGCGCTGCACCTCGCCGCCGGACAGGGTGCGGGACTGGCGATCAAGGGTCAGATAGCCCAGACCCACCTGGTCGAGATAGCGCAGACGGGCGCGAATGTTGGCGAGCAGCAGCTCCATGGCTTGGCCCATGGAGCCTGGCAGGACCAGGTCGTCTAAAAACGCGCGGCAGCGCGCGATGGGCAGTTGCAAAAGATCGTGGATGCCGAGTCCCGGCAGCCCGTACCAAGCCGTTTCCGCCATATCGATGCGGGCGTGGCGGAAGCGCTCAGCGCGGGGCAAGGCGGCATCGGCCAGGGCATGACTACCGATACGCCAGTCCAGCGCCTCGTCCTTGAGCCTCGCCCCCTCGCAGGCGGTGCAGGCGTCGTAGCTGCGGTAGCGCGACAACAGGACGCGCACGTGCATCTTGTAGCTGCGGCCTTCCAGCCAGTTGAAGAAGCGGCGCATGCCGTACCAGACGCGATTGTCATGATCAGGCCCTTCCCATTCGCCTTTGCCTTCCAGTACCCAGACGCGGTCCCTGTCCGACAGCTCGCGCCAGGGTAGGTCCGTCGGCACGCCGCGGCGGTGCGCGAAACCGATCAAATCCTCCTGCACCTCTCGGTAGCTGTCGGACTGGATCGGCTTCACTGCACCGTCGAGCAGGGTCTTCGATTCGTCCGGTACCACCAACGTCCAGTCGATGCCGATCGTGCGTCCGAAGCCGCGGCAAAGGTCGCAGGCCCCAACTGGCGAGTTGAAAGAAAACAGATTGGGTGTCGGCTCGCGGCAATGAATGTCGCAGTCAGGGCAGTGCAGATCCGCCGAGAAGTGCCAGGGTGCGCCGGCATTGCGCTCCGCATCCAGCGGATAAACCCGCAGCCATCCCTGTCCCTGCGCCAGAGCCGCCTCCAGTGCCTCGACAGCCCGACTCTGCTGTTCCGGCCCGAGTCGGAGCCGGTCCTGAATCACCTCGATGCGCCCGGCCTCCTCGGTCTGGTAACGGATGTAACCCTGTTGCGCTAGCAGCTCCTTCACCTGATCCACCGTCATCGATTCCGGCACCATCACGTCGAAGCAGATCATGATCCGCGATGCCTTATCCGGGGCGGCACCAATTGCCGGCACTTCGCTGCCCTGGTCCGAGGTCCGGTTTTGCAGCGCGCCCCAAATACTCTCCGGCGTATCGCGTCGGACCTCGCGTCCGCAACCTTGGCAGAACAGCCGGGCCGCGCGGGCGTATAGCAGTTTGAGATGGTCGTTAAGCTCCGTCATGGTGCCGACCGTGGAGCGCGATGTGCGCACCGGATTGGTCTGGTTGATGGCGATGGCCGGCGGTATGCCGTCGATGCGCTCCGCCCGCGGCCGATCCATGCGGTCCAGGAACTGCCGCGCATAGGGAGAGAAGGTTTCGACATAGCGCCGCTGCCCTTCGGCATAGACGGTATCGAAAACCAGCGAGGACTTGCCGGAGCCCGATACCCCAGTGACGACGATCAGCTTGCCCAGCGGCAGGTCCAGGTCCAGATTCTTCAGATTGTTCTGCCGCACCCCGCGCAGGCGGATACAGTCTTCGGAGTCCGGCATGAGCGACAGTCCTGGTGCGAGCTTGAGTGGAAAAACAGGCGAGCGGGGTGGGTCGGCAGGGGCAGACTGCCGACATCATCGCGGGCGAAGATTTAGTTATTGTCGCACCGTTTCATTTGGACAGTCCGTTTGCCCAGAACCTGCGTCGACGACGTGCTGAGCAGGCTCTCGGAAGGGTGTGCGTTGCCGTGATGTTGTGGCTCGGCATCCGTCGGCCGAATACCGCATAGCCGCGGTGTTGGCGGGCCGGATGATCTTGCTGCCCGCAGACCAGTCAGGTGTTCGAGGCCCAGCCATCCAGAATCGGGCAACCAGCATCCCGAATCGAAACCGGTCGGCTCACGGGCTCGTCGGTATCCTTGGGCCAAGCCCTGCTTCGCCGACGAGCACCGCGGACTCAGCTCTTTGTCGCCAGGCGGTGCTCGAAATGGCTCAGCAGCCTTGAGCGTAGCGTCTTTTCCTTGTGCTTGGCTGCGGCTGCCAGGCGCTTGTCCGCGACGCCGATCAGGGTCTCCTGAGCGCCCTTCGCGCTTTCCTCCTCGGGGATACGCTGCACGTAGGTGCCGTCAGGCTGCATGTCCCAGGCAGAGCGCTGGTCGGCCAGCTGTACGTCCAGGATTAAGCGCAATTCCTGCCGCAGTTCAGGGCTCTCGACCGGGGCATGCACTTCGACGCGGCTCTCCAAGTTGCGACGCATCATGTCCGCCGAGCCGATGTAGTATTCCTCGTCTCCGCCGTTGCGGAAATACAGGATGCGGGCATGCTCCAGGAATCGTCCGACGACACTGACTACGCGAGCGTTCTCCGAAAGGCCCGGGATGGCGGGGCGGAAGCGGCAGGTGTCGCGCACGAGCAGGTCCACCTTGACGCCGGCGCGGCTTGCCTTATACAGCAAGCGCGTGATGTCCGGGTCCTCCAGCGCGTTCATCTTCATCTGGATCAGACCGTTGCCGTCGCCCTCGTGCAGCGCGATTTCCCGTTCGATCTTGTCCAGGATGCCGCGCTTGAGGGTGTACGGCGCCGCCAGGATCTTACGGTAGCTCGGCGGCGGAGAATAACCGGTGAGGTAGTTAAAGAGTTCGGTCAGGTCCTGGCCGATGTCCTCGTCACAGCCGAACATGCCAAGGTCCGTGTAGAGTTTGGCGGTGCCGCCGTGGTAGTTGCCGGTCCCGATATGATAATAACGGCGTAGCTGGGCGTAGTCGCGGCGAACCACGAAGATCAGCTTGCAGTGGGTCTTCAGACCGATCACACCATAGGTGACATGGATGCCTTCGGCCTCTAGTCGCCGTGCCCAGCCGATGTTGGCGGCCTCGTCGAAGCGCGCCTTGAGTTCGACCATCACAGCGACCTGCTTGCCGTTTTGCGCCGCCTTGATCAGCGAGTCGAGGATGGCGCCGCCTGAGGTTCGATACAGCGTCATCTTGATGGCCAGTACCTTCGGGTCCTTGGCGGCGCTGGACAGGAAGCGCTCAACGGTGGTCGCGAAGGATTCATAAGGGTGCTGCAACAGCAGCGGGCCGTTTTCCCGGATGATGTGGAAGATATTACGCCGGTCGATGCCGAGCAGCGGATGGTCACCGGGGCGATGGGGCTTGTCGCGGAGCTCGGGGAAGTCGTCCAGTCCTGCAAGCTCCATCAAGTCGAGCTTCGCCATCATGCCATCGACTTCATAGACGTCTTCCGCCTCGTTCAGACCTAGCTCGGCGGCTAGCATGCCGCGGTGTACTGGGGCCATGCCGGCCTGCACCTCCAGCCGCACGATGGGCGCGAAGTGGCGCTCCCGCAGTTCGGTTTCGATCAGTTCCAGCAAGTCGCTGGCGGCCTCTGCGTGGGGCTCGACGATGGCGTTTCGGGTGACCCGGAACAACTCACAGCTCTCGATCTCCATGCCCGGGAACAGCATGTCGAGATTGTGGACGATCAGGTCGTCCAGCGGAACGAAGCTGTTGACACCATCGACCTTGATCAGGCGCTTGGACACATCCTTGCTGACAGGCACTTTGACGCGGGCCATATAGGCCTCACCCCCTCCCGGGTAGCGCAATGTGACCAACAGGTTCAACGCCAGATTGGAAATGAACGGAAACGGATGCGCCGGGTCCATGGCCAGCGGCGTGATCATCGGGAAGATGTTGGTTCGAAAGTGCTCACGCAGGCGAATGCGGTCATGTTTCGGTAGAGAGTCGATGGTGGTCAGGCGGATATCGTGCGCTTCAAGTTCCGCCATCAACGCGCTATAGATGCGCTCCTGATCGGCCTGCATCTCCGCCAATACATCGCGGCACTCTGTCACCTGCTGGCTGGGTGTACGTCCGTCGACCGTCGCCGTGTGCACACCGGCGGCGATTTGCTGCTTGAGCCCGCCGATGCGTTTCATGAAGAACTCGTCAAGATTATTGCTGACGATGGCCAAGAACTTGACCCGCTCCAGCAGCGGTGTACGCGGATCATCCGCCTCCCGGAGTACGCGCTGGTTGAATCCAAGCCAGGTCAGCTCACGGTTCATATACAGATTCGGATCGTCCAGATCCGGTTCGTCGACGACCGCAGGCATTTCTATGTCGACAGCAGCGATGTCGGTTTCGTCGTCGAGGATCGCGTCGGCGTCAATCGTGGTGATCGCGTTTATAGTGTTCATAGGGTTCCTCCATCGCGCGCGCTTCAGTGATGCATAACAGGTAATCCTAACAACGCCCGGAGGATTTTGTGCCGATGATTTACGAATTGGGCCTGACCGGCGGTCGCCGCCAGGCCCAGAATCCTAACCTGAGATCCGCCACGGAGGGTCTTGCCGAGCGCTTTTCCGGGTTTTTCGAGCATTGCGTGGCTTCGCGGTTGGCACCGCATGTCGAGACGCTGAGCCGGCTCACGGCCGCAAGACTGCGACCCGAGGCACAGGGTGATCTGCCTGGTTGGATCACGGCTTTGTCTAGTCTGCCTTGTATCGAACCCGCTCGCGTCTGTCTCGATACCGGGTGCGTCACCGTTGAATCCGCCCCTGCGCTGGACGACGCAGCGAGAGACCTGATCCGCGGCCTGCTCGATGCTCTTCACCCTTGGCGCAAGGGTCCGATTTGTCTGCACGGCCTCCAGATCGACGCCGAATGGCGCTCGGACTGGAAATGGGACAGGCTCGCGGATGCGGTCGCCCCGCTCGAAGGACGCTTGGTCGCGGATGTTGGTTGCGGCAACGGCTACTACGGCTACCGAGCCTTGGGCGACGGTGCCCGGCTGGTGCTCGGTATCGATCCGACGCTGCGCTTTGTACTGCAGTTCCTTGCCGTCAATCATTTCGTTCGGAACGATCGCTTGGCCGTGCTGCCGTTGGCGGACATCGATCTGCCGTTGGGCCTCGAGGGCTTCGACACGGTGTTCTCGATGGGCGTCATCTATCATCGTCGGGACGTCGCCGCCCACCTCGCGCTCTTGCGCCGTCTGCTGCGACCTGGCGGCCAACTGGTGCTTGAGACCCTGGTGCTCGACGAGCCGGGACAGCGCGTACTGATTCCCAACGGTCGCTATGCGAAAATGCGCAATGTCCACGCTATCCCGGCGTTGGACGCGCTTTTCGGCTGGCTTACGGATGCGGGTCTGCGATCGATTCGCATCGTGGATGTGACACCGACCACTGTCGGTGAACAGCGGGCGACTGAGTGGATGCGCTTTCAATCGTTGCGGGATTTTCTCGCCCCGCATGATCCGGCGCGAACCGTCGAGGGCCATCCTGCCCCGGTGCGAGCCGTCGCCATTGCCCAGTGCTAGAGCGGCCCGCCGAGCACATGCGGGCATCCTTTCGTTTGGCGTCTGACGTCCCCACCGGAGGCCCGGTTGACCGACTTCCCCGACAAGCTTCGACTCAAGGAACGAGCTGAGGAGGATATCTACTTCGCGCGGCGTGATCGGGAATTGATCGAGGCCATGCATCGCCGGCGACCGGTGATATTGATCCAGGTGCGCTCCGGTGGACAGACCGGCGTCGACCGCGGCGCCCTGGATGCCGTGCTGGCGCTGTCGGACCGGATTGGTACCGGGGCGGGCGGCTGGTGTCCGCGGGGAAGACGCGCGGAGGATGGCTTCATCGAAACCCGCTATCCGCTCGATGAAACACCGAGCCCGGATCCTGCGCAGCGCACCGAGTGGAATGTACGGGACTCCGATGCGACTCTGATCCTGACTCGTCCTGTGCTGAGCGCTGGCACCGCAGTGACTGAGCGAGTTGCTGAGCGGCTCGGAAGACCGCTACTTCGGGTGGACTTGACCCAGCAGGTGCCGATCAACGAGCTCTGCGCTTGGTTGCAGCAGGCGTGTGTGAGTGTGCTGAATGTCGCCGGTCCGCGTGAATCCGAATGTCCTGGGATCGAAGCCCAGACTCGGGAGCTGATGCAACGTCTGTTGATAGCGGTTGCCGATGCCAGAATCCACGACGAGCAGCCACCAGAGCCGTCTCGCCGTTAGCTGACAAGCCGCGGACCATGCCTGCGGTCGTTGTCTGTGGTTAATCGCTGACTCTGAATGACCGCGCCGTCAGACACAGATCCCGGGCGTGCCGGTTTCCGGGCCTTGGTTGACGGACGATTTCTCGGCGGATCGTGGGGGTGTCGCCGCTGTGCTGCCGGTCGTCGTAACCAGTTCGATTCGAAAGCGCGGTGCATCTCCAAAGCCATTGGCAGGCGTTCCGCCCAACAAATCGCTCATGGATTTGGTTTCGCTCGTGGACGTTGTTTCGAACGAGCTGTGCCGATAGCGAAATACCTTGACGCCGTGACCATGAAGCGGGGTGCGGCGCAGCTCGTCCATCACGTCCAGCGCGAGTCGTGCGGGCTGGATCGCAATCAGGCCCTGGTGCGCTACGGTACCCGTAGTGACATTGGTCAGCCGCAGTATGGCGTGGTCGGTGATTGCCGGGGTCACACGGACGGAACGTCGTCTGATGTTGTCGATGCACCCCTGCACAAAAATCTTCAAGTCCTTCTTCGAAACTCGCGCCGGGAGATTGCTAACGCAAATGAGAATCGATCCAGAGCTTCCGAACATAACCAAATCCTCGTCGGCCCGATAATCAGGCGAGGCTCAGGCCTCATCGGGCAACTACTTTGACGACCACACCAGCGGCCGATGTCCCCTGCCAAAAGTCGAAAGGCGCGGGGAGCAAATGTATCGCCTTGCATGCGCAGACGTTTGTGGCGATGCCCCGTCGACGCTGGAGATGCTAGCTCATCGACGTTACGGTCCCACGGCACTTTGGGGCCTCGGCTATCGCGTTGTATCGTAACCAGGCTTGCCAGTTCAGTCTGTGACGCTCGCCCCGTTAATGCGCGGTATTCCGCGTATCCGCCCGCAGCGAAGCTCGAGACCGCGCCTCTGTGCTGAGTTACGCGAAAAACGATCCGGCCCCCAAACCCCGGTTTCGGAAACCCGCGCCGGCAATTTGTGCGCGGGAAGTGGCGTTGCAACTGAAAACCCTGACGGAGCACTCAAGTCTATGTCATCAGGTAGCATCGGAATAGACCGGGTCAACCTGGACTTTGGGCCGCTGGTCGGTTTCAGGGTTTGACGGATAAGGGGAATCCAAGAAGTCCCCCTGATCACTCGCGTGGGGCTCCGGTATTGCGAGGACGATCGCATCCCCATGATGCTTATCGTTGCCATTCCCTCTCACGACCCCGACCATAGGCTTTCCCCGGTGCGCAACGAATGCAGCAGGGACGCGACCCCAGCGGTGACACGCATTGCCGGGATACGACTCGAGTTACACGACGGAACCCGCGCGTGCGTATTGCCCTTAAGATCTTGCTCCCTCTAGTCATCTTAGCTCTCGCTGTGGGCGCTTTTCGCATGCTCAAGGCGACCAAGCCGGAGCAAGCCCCGCCGCAGGTCCAGGAACGGGTCTGGCGTGTGGAAGTGCGGCCGGCAAGCCCCCGGCGCCTGTCCCCCGAACTTGAGCTTTATGGTCGGGTCCAAACGCCTGATCTGCTTCGCGCGGCGGCCTCTGCAACGGCATGGGTCACCAAGGTCGCAGTCCGCGACGGCGATAGCGTGCGAAAGGGTCAGATGCTGGTTAAGCTCGACGAAAGGGACTTTCTCCACAGGATAGCGCAGGCGCAAGCTGAGATCGCGGCGCTTGAGGCGGATATTGGCAGCGAGCGAAATCGCTTCGAGACCGACCGGTTGGCCTTGGTGCAAGAACAGCGCCTGCTCAAAATCTCCCGTGATGCCGTTGCGCGCCAGGAGCGCCTGAAGAAACAAAAGGTCGGTGCGGAGCAGGCCCTTGATGAGGCCGAGCAGGCCCAAGCCTTACAGGCCCTTTCCGTCAATAATCGGGAAATGAGTCTGGCGGATCATCCCAGCCGGCTGCAGGCGCTTCAGTCTCGACTCGCCAGCGCCAACGCACGGCTCGACGAGTTGAAATTGGAGTACGAACGGGCGACGATCAGCGCGCCCTACGATGGTGTCGTCAGTGGTGTCGAGGTCACAGCCGGCGATCAAGTGTCCAAGGGGACCGTGTTGCTCCGGATGTATGCGGTCGGCAGCCTTGAGGTACGCGCACGCATACCCGCCCCCTTCCAAGGCGAATTGATCGAAGGACTCGGCGGCGATGAGCCCCTGCGGGCGCGTGCGCGGGTTGGCGGCAGAGATATCGCGCTTCGGTTGGACCGCCTTGCGGGAGAGGCTGATCCGAGCGGCGTTGACGGTCTGTTCCATGTGGTCGCTGACCCAGAGCTTCTCCGCCTCGGGCAGATGCTGACGCTTCGGCTCGAGCGTCCGTCCCGTGATGACGCCGTCTCCGTTCCGTTTCGTGCCGTCTACGGTGGCGACCGCCTCTACAAGCTCGAAGATGGCCGCTTGATTGGTGTGCAGGTAGAGCGTCTCGGAGGCCGTATCGATGATGACGGGGAGGAAACGCTCCTGGTGCATTCGCCGGCGCTGCGCGCCGGGGACCTGATCGTGACGACGCACATGCCGAACGCCGTCGACGGACTGCGAGTGGAGACCAACGCCGCATCCCCCGTCGCCACAGTCGTCAAGGACGTGGTGGCGCCGAAAGGGCAGGGCGTCGAATGACCGCGCCGATGCAGCACCGCAGCGACCTCGTCGGGCTATTCGCCCATCACAAGGTCGCGGCGAATCTGCTGATGATCATCATGATCATGAGCGGCATCTTCGCGCTCGACCGGCTCAATGTGCAGTTTTTTCCAACCTTTGAACTGGACATTGTGCAGGTCCGTGTGTTTTGGAGTGGGGCCAGTGCCGAGGATGTCGAGGACGGTATCACCAATCCCCTCGAACAGCGGCTGCGGACCGTTGATAACCTGGTCAAGATGACCTCGACGTCGAGTCAGGGTATCTCTGCCATCACGATGGAGTTCGAGGAAGGGACCGACCAACTGTTGGCGCTGGACCAGGTGCGCCGTTTCGTCGATGAGTTTCGCAACTTCCCGCAGGACGCCGAGAAGCCGGAGGTCTCGCTGTTGACCCGCTACGAGCAGGTCGCGCGGCTGCTGGTTACAGGCCTTGAGGACGCGGCCGAGATGCGCGGACTGGCGCGGCGTTTCGAGTCCGAATTGCTCGACCGCGGTCTTGACAAGATCGAGATCATGGGTCTGCCCGACGAAGAGATCAGTATCGAGGTGGCTAACGAACAGCTCGAGCAACTCGGGCTTGGCTTGCAGGACATCGGGCGACGTGTCGCGGATTTCAGTCGCGATTTACCGGCGGGCTCGGTCGGTCGCGGCGAGGGCTCCCGCGAGCTACGGAGCTTGGACAAACGCCGGGATGCGCTCGAGTTCGCCGGCCTGCCCGTGCGCAGCGACGAGAGTCTCCACGTCACGCTAGGAGACATCGCCGAAATTCAACGCGGTCCGAGCGACAACACCGTCGGGGTCTCGGTCGACGGCAATCCGGCCGTTGAGATCGTCGTCCAGCGCTCGGAGAACGGCGATACCCTCGAGGCCGCCCGCAACCTGGCCGCTTGGCTCGACGAGACCCGCCCGGCGTTGCCTCCGGGTGTCGAGATCGCGGTCTACGACACCTCCTGGGAACTGGTTCGTGACCGCATCCTGCTGCTGGTGCGCAATGGTGTTGGTGGCCTGGTGCTCGTCGTGCTGATCCTGTATCTGTTCCTCACTGGCCGGGTCGCGTTCTGGGTTGCCTGGGGTATCCCGGTTTCATTCGCCGCGACCCTGTTCATCCTGTACCTGAACGGTGGCAGCATCAACATGATTAGCCTGTTCGCCCTGATCATGGCGCTCGGGATCATCGTCGACGATGCCATCGTCGTCGGTGAGGATGCGATGGCGCATTACCAGATGGGCGAGGCGCCGCTGCTGGCAGCGGAGGGCGGCGCGCGGCGCATGCTGGCACCGGTCATCGCGTCGTCGCTGACCACGATCGCCGCATTCCTGCCGCTGATGCTGGTCGGAGGGCGTATCGGAAACATTCTGGGCGCGATTCCGCTGGTGATCATCTGCGTGATTCTCGCTTCGCTGGTCGAGAGTTTCCTCGTCTTGCCCGGGCACCTTCGGAACGCTTTCGTGCATTCGCACAAGGTCAAGCCCAGATCCTTGCGCGCACGCCTCGATCGCGGGTTTGAGTACCTGCGCGAGCGACTCTTCCGGCCCCTCGCCACCGTCGCTATCCGACACCGCTTCACGACCGTGGCCGGTGCAACGGCCATGCTGATTCTGGCCGTCGGATTGATTGTCGGCGGACGATTGAGCTTCGTCTTCTTCCCGACACCAGAGTCGCAGATCCTGAGTGCCGGTGTGACCTTCGTCGCGGGCACACCGCGAGACCGTGTCGACGACTTTCTGGCACATCTCGAAGAGACCCTATCCCGGACTGAGCTCGAGCTCGACCGGGGCAAGCTGGTCAATGTCGTGCTGGCCTATCACGGCTCGAAAGGAAGTGGCGGATCTGCCGATCAGCTCGGTGGTCTGCAAATCGAATTGGTGGAACCGGACGCTCGTGATGTGCGCAACAACCACATCATTCGTGCCTGGCGCGAGCGCATCGTTGCGCCGCCGGGCTTGGAGAATCTCAATATCGCCGCTCGCCGGGTCGGGCCACCAGGTCGTGATCTCACCATCCGCCTCATTGGCACCGATCCTGAGCGGCTCAAGGCGGCGGCAACCGAACTGTCGGAGACCCTTGGCAGCATCGACGGCGTGCTTGAGGTCGAGGACGATATGGCTTATGGCCGCGAACAACTAATCTACTCCCTGACCCCGGCGGGCGAGGCCCTGGGTCTGACCGTCGCTGATCTCGGCCAGCAATTGCGCACCGCGTTCGATGGCCAGCTCGTGCAGATCTTCCAGGACGGCTCGGATGAGGTGGAAGTGCGCGTGCGCTTGCCGGAGGCGGAGCGCAACCGCTTGAGCAGTTTGTATCGACTCAACGTGCGGACTCCGGATGGCCGCGCGGTTCCGCTGACCACGGTGGCCGACTGGCGGTCACGGCGCGGCTTTGAGGTGCTGCGACACGCCGATGGCAAGCTGGCGGTGGAGGTGACCGCCGACGTCGATACCACGGTCAACAATGCCAATGTCATCACGACGGCCCTTGAACAGGGGCCGCTTGACCAACTCCGGACGGACTATGGCATCGACTATTCCTTGGAAGGACGCTCCGCCGATCAGCGCGATACGCTGTCGGACATGCGAAAAGGATTGATTTTAGGGCTTATATTGATCTACCTGATCCTGGCCTGGGTGTTTTCGTCTTACGGGTGGCCATTAGTCGTGATGGCGGTGATTCCCTTCGGTCTCACCGGAGCGTTGTTCGGACATTGGCTCATGGGGATCGAATTGACCATCCTGTCTTTGTTCGGCATGTTCGGACTCTCCGGAATCGTCGTGAACGACTCCATCATCCTTGTGAGCTTTTATAAGAATCTGCGTGCCGATGGCATGGCCGTTACGGATGCGCTCGTGGAGGCCGCCTGTCAGCGCCTGCGCGCGGTGCTGCTAACGTCGATGACCACTATTGCCGGTCTCACGCCCTTGTTGTTCGAGAAGTCGTTCCAGGCCCAGTTTCTCATTCCGATGGCGACCTCGATCGCCTTCGGTCTCGCCTTTGCGACCTTGTTGGTGTTGCTGGTTATCCCGTCGTTGCTGTCGATGCATGAGAGTGCGCACCGGCGGTTGCAGCGCCTATTTGGCTCCGCCGAACCGGTCCCGACGCATTAACGAGGCTCCAATAGAATTCAGTGCTTCCATTGCGGGGCAGGCTACTCTGCTATTTTTGATTGGGTAGGCAACCGAAAATGGCTCTTCGGGCGCGCGATGGCCGCGAAATTTCCCGCTAAGCCGAACTCTTCGGACGCAGCCGCCAGCACTTGTGAATGTGCGGGTTACGGGAAAAGTCACGCGGGATGGTCGAGGCCGTGATGTCCTCGATGTCAAGATCAGCGAGGGCATTGCTATCGAGCCGGAAACGGCGCAGGTTATTCGAGAAGATCAACTCCCCGTCGTTTGCCAGCAGAGTCATGGCCGCGCGGATCAACTCCACGTGGTCCCGTTGGACATCGAAACTGCGCAGCATGCGTTTTGATGCTGAGAAACTCGGCGGGTCGAGCAAGATCAGCCCGAAATGGCCGCGATAGGCTCGCGCTTTGCGCAACCAGTCGAGGCAGTCCGCCTGGATAAGCTCGTGGTCGCGACCACTATAGCCATTGAGGGCAAGATTGCGACGCGCCCAGTCGATATAGGTCCGTGACATATCCACCGTGGTCGTGGAGCGGGCCCCGCCGCGTGCCGCGTGTAGACTCGCGCTCCCCGTGTAGCCGAACAGGTTGAGGAAGCGCCGCCCGGCGGCAAGGCGTCGAATCAGTCGGCGTGCGTCTCGATGGTCCAGGAACAGGCCCGTGTCCAGGTAATCCTCGAAGTTGACCAACAGCCGCAACCCATCTTCGCTGACCTGGTGGAAGCGGCCTCGATCGGCGAGGCGCTCGTATTGCGTCGTTCCCTTTTGCTGCTTGCGCACCTTAAAAAAAATGTCCTGATGGCGCAGGTCGAGTACCTCGGCGATTACTCCCATCGCCTCTCTTAGGCGTCGCCGCGCGTCACGTGCGTCGATGCTGGCGGGCGCCGCGTACTCTTGCACGTTCACGAATCGGCGGTCCGGCTCATGTGCCTCTGCAGCACCGTATATGTCTATGGCGAGCGCGTACTCAGGGAGATCAGCGTCATAGAGCCGATAGCAGGCGATGTCCTCAGCGCGCAGCCATTTCTTCAGGCCCTTTTGGTTTTTTCGCAGTCGATTCGCGAGCATTTCGGCGCCGGGACCGCGCTCGGTCGGCGGCAGCGGGCGCGGTTTATCTGAGACATGGGCCGCATCCGTGATCTCGAAGTGCAAGAGTCGACATTCGACTGGGCCGTTGTAAAGGGTGTGGAAGCGCTTGGCGCGCAGTCCCATGCGTTTGCCGAGGTCCGGATTTCCGGTGAAGACCGCGGCCTGCCAGCCATCGAACCGTTGCTTCAGCAACTCGCCCAGCAGTGCATAGAGTCCGGTGAGGTCGCTATTGCTGCCTAGCCGCAGACCGTAGGGTGGGTTGGCGACCAGCAAGCCCGGCCTGTCATGCGCCAGCGGTCGGCAGTCCTCGATCTGACACTGATCGACGCCAACATGGCGCGTCAGCCCGGCGCGTTGCAGATTGTCCTGCACCACCCGAACTGCACGGGGATCGCGATCGGAGCCACGGATTTGAATGGCGGAATCCCTGAGATCGACGAGCCCAACTTGGCGGCGGGCCTGGGCCTCCGCCAGCAATCGGTCCCAGGCATCAGTGTCGTGTTCGAGCCATCCAGTGAAGCCCCAGTGGCCGCGCAGCATTCCCGGTGCGACGTCCGCGGCGATCATCGCCGCCTCGATGGGGAGCGTGCCGGAACCGCAAAAGGGGTCGAGCAGGGCGCCGCCATCGGCAGCGATCGCAGGCCAGCCGGCGCGAAGCAGGATGGCGGCGGCCAGGGTCTCCTTTAGCGGGGCGGAGCCGCCCTCAGCGCGATAGCCGCGTCGATGTAGCGACTCGCCGGACAGGTCCAGCGAGAGTGTTGCTCGGTCTCGGAACAGATGGCAATAAAGGGCGATATCGGGGCGGTCCCTGCTCACGTTCGGTCTGGAGCCGGTTCGCTGACGGAATTGGTCCACCACGGCATCCTTGATCTTCAGCGCCGCGAATTTGCCATGGCCGACACTGGACCGCGCGCTATCCGCATGCACCGCAAGCGTCCGTTGCGCATTGAGGTGATCGGACCAGTCAACCGCGCTTACGCCGGCGTAGAGCGCATCGGCGTCTGCGGCCTCGAAATCGGTCAATGGTAGCAACACGCGGTTGGCCACCCGCGACCAAAGACAGACCCTGTAGGCATCAGCGAGGCTGCCCGAAAAGCGCGCGCCAGCGCGAGTCTCGATGACACCCTCGATGCCAAGACCGCGCAGCTCTTCGGCGAGCAATGATTCCAGATTCCGTGCGGTGGTCGCGAAAAAGTCCTGGGCAGGCATTGGAGCGGTCGCTGTAACAGGGAAAAAGTAGCCGGAAACGGGTGTGAGTTTGGACGCAAGTACATCCTAGAATTCGCAGGGGCCGTCGGTTCAGGCCGCCATCGACCTTGGGGTGTGCGCGCAAGCTCTTGCGCGTCCGCTTGTCTAGTCGTGCTCCGTGTCGATCCCTGTGTTGGCTTGTTTGCGCTTGGTCGCCGCTTGGTTTTGGCCTTCGTCCGCGATGGCTCTGACGGTGTTTGGCAGGTGCTCGCGCAGAATCTCGGCGAAGGCATCCAACGCGGCGCGGCGCGGAAAGCTTCGGCGGTAGACCAGTGAGATGCGCCTGAATGCATCGTCGAAGACGATCGGGCGAGCAATAATCCCGCTGTCAGTCATCCAGCCGCCACGGATGGCGAGTGCCGGCACCAGCGTGCAGCCGAACCCGGCGCCGACCAGTTGCAGCAGCGTTTCCAGACTGGCCGCACGGAGGTCCGCCATCTCACCCTCGCGCGGCCGGTCTGCCAAATGGCAGACATCCATCACCTGGTGAGTCAGGCAATGCCCTTCAGACAACAAGAGCAGTTCGACCGCCTCCAGATCCTTCTCGGTGATCTCGTCGCGATTGTATAGGGGATGATTGCGCGGATGGGCGAGCCAGAAAGGTTCATCGAAGAGCGGGAGCGCACACAGATCCGGGTCCGCCACGGGCGTAGCGAGCAGCGCTGCGTCGAGCTCGTGCTGCTGCAGACGGCGGAGCAATGAGTCGGTGATTTCCTCGAACAACACCAGCTTGAGTTGCGGGAAACGACGCTTCAGCGGTACGAGGATCAGTGGCATCAGGTATGGGCTGAGTGTCGGAATGGCTCCGACGCGCAACGGTCCGGCCAGTGGGTCTTGATGGGCTCGAGCCACCTGTTCGATCGCGTCGGCCTGCTCCATTAACAATCGGGCATGTGCCAGGATATCAGCGCCGATTGGCGTGATCTCGACGGACCGATTGGTGCGCTCGAAGATGGTGACGCCGAGTTCATCCTCCAACTTCTTGATCTGGCCACTCAGAGTCGGTTGGCTGACGAAGCTCCGCTCCGCGGCACGGCCGAAGTGACGTGTTTCGGCCACGGCAAGTATGTACTTGATATCGCGTAGGTTCATACCTGATCCCTGGGTAAATTCCGGTGGACCCGGATCGGTGAGCAGCCGCTCGGAGTCTGGGAGGTGAACGGACCCAAACGGCGTTTCGGGGCTTGTCGCCGCCCGCGACGTCTATATTAGCGGTATTGCGGTTGCTGCAGAGAGGCTGCAAGACAATGGCAGAGGCGCGGGAATGACGCGTTCGAAGATTCGGCAAGACTTGCGGTCACATCCATTTGTTCCGCTTGAACAGATACAGCATGATGCCCGCGACGACGATCATGACCAGCCAGACGGCGGGGTAGCCGTATTCCCAGCGTAGCTCGGGCATCGCCCAGGGACTGACCGTATCGTTTCCGAAATTCATGCCGTAAACGCCGACGATGAAGGTCAGAGGGATAAATAGCGTTGCGATGATGGTGAGGACCCGCATGGACTCGTTGAGCCGGTTGCTGAGACTCGAGAGGTAAACATCAACCATGCTCGCGGCCATCTCCCGATAGCTTTCCAAAAGATCCAGTATTTGCACCGTATGGTCATAGCAGTCGCGCAGAAAAAAGCGGGTATCCTGCTCAATACACGGGCATTCCTCCCGAAACAGTTGGCCTAGCATCTCACGTTGCGGCCATAGCATGCGGCGCATCAGCAGCAGCTCTCGACGCAAGACATGGATCTGCGCCAGAGTCGCGGGACCCGGACGCTCTAACAGCTCGTCCTCAAGTGCCTCGATGCGTTCTCCGTAGACTTCCAGCAGAGGGAATGCGTGGTCGATAACGACATCGAGTAGTGCGTAGAGCAGATAATCACTGTTACGCTGGCGAATGCGCCCGATATGCGTTCGCAGGCGCGCGCGGACCAGCTCGAACGGATCGTCGGGGGTCCCGTGGAAGCTGACCAGGAATCCGTTGCCGATGAATAGGCTCACCTGTTCGCTGCGCAGCGAACCCTGTTCGTCCACGACAGGCAAATTGGTCACCACAAAGAGCTGCTCATCGTACTCCTCGAGTTTGGCGCGCTGCCCGCCGCTGGCGATGTCCTCGAGTGCCAGGGGATGCAGCCCGAAAAGTCGCCCCAGCTCTTTCAAGGTCTCCGGCGGTGCACCTCCCTGAACCTGTACCCAGGTCGTCGAATTGCCGGTGCGATAGCTTTCGTAATCGGCGGCTTCGTCCAGTACTTTCTCCTCGTACTCGGTATCCGTGAAGGCAATCAGCCGGATCGACAGAGGCACCTTGGAAACCATTGCGGCCAGGGTGCCAGGTGCCGTCCCCGGAGGATGGTAATGCTTGGGAAAGATGCTCATCGGGTCGTTTCGAGCTGCTAAGCGTGAAACTCATCGGGGACCGTACTTGCCTTGCGGCAAGCATACCAATGGTCCGGAGACAGAGTTTCAGAGTCCGGTGACCTTGCTCGGGGCCGGTACGAAGCCGTAACAGCCTAGGCGCTGAACGTTGCTCCGCAACGTTAGATATGGCGACTGCTCGGCACCAGCCGGACGGACAGGACAATCGTCCAGTGAATGTAGCCGAAGAGAGTCTGATGACCTATGCTGAAACCGCCTCTCTTTGTTGCCTGCGTGCCTCTAGTGCCTCGGCATAGAAATCCTCGTAGCGCCGGGCGCTGGCCTCCCAGCTCAGATCCTTCCGCATGCCGGTGAGGATCATTGCGCGCCACTGTTCAGGCTGGTGACGGGCCAAATGAATGGCCTTCTGCACCGCGTACCAAAGGCCGTCCGCATTGCAATCGTTGAACAACAGTCCGGTTGCGGTGCCGCAGGCGATGTTGTGGTCGGTCGCATCGACCACGGTGTCGGCGAGACCGCCAGTATTGTGCACGATGGGGACGGTGCCATAGCGCAGGCTGTACATCTGGTTCAGGCCGCAGGGTTCGAATCGAGAGGGCATCAGGAAGGCGTCGCTACCGGCCTCGATCAGGTGCGCCTGCGTCTCGTCGTAGCCGACGTGGACACTGACCCGATCCGAGTTGGTGGACGCGATCTCGCCCAACGCGCACTCGGTCGCGCGATCGCCCGCACCCTGCATCAACAGCTGAACATCCTGTTCCGCGAGCAACCGCGGCATGATGTCCATGATCAGGTCGATACCCTTTTGTTCCACGAGTCTGCCGACATGGCCCAGGACGAAGGCGTGCTCGTTGCGCGGCAACCGAAAACGGCTCTGCAGTTCCAGCTTGTTCTCGGCCTTCAGATGAATGCTATCCCCATCATATGGCTGGGTCAGGTCAGTATCACGGGCGGGATCCCAGACCTGGTAGTCGATGCCGTTCAAAATACCGCGGAAACGACCGCCCAGTTGCCGCAGCAATCCGTCGAGTCCACAGCCTTGCAGCGGTGTTTGGACTTCCTCGGCATAACTCGGGCTGACCGTGTTGACGCGGTCGGCGAAAACGATGCCGCCCTTGATGAACGACATGCGTTGATGAAACTCCAGGCCACCGACTGACCAGAGCGCTGCCGGCAAATTCAGCCGGTCGAATGTGGCTCGGTCGAAAACGCCCTGGTAGGCCAGGTTGTGAATTGTGAACACGATGGCGGGGCGCTCCTCGTGCTCGCGAAGCAGAACCGGCGCCAGGCCCGTCTGCCAGTCGTTGCAATGCAGGATCTGGGGGCGCCAGTTGAGCGCGGGCAGACCCATCGCCATGTAACTGACGACGCGGCAGAAGAGCAAGAACCGCTCCGGATTGTCCCCCCAATCGCGGCCACTGACGTCGGTGTAGGGGTTGCCCTCGCGGCAGAAATAGTCGGGGGCTTCGACCAAATAGACTGGCAACTCACGTTCCGGCAACAGACCGCGCAGAATTTGAACCGGTGCGGAGATACCGGGGACACGGACTTCCATCAGCGGCCTCATCTCCCGCACCATGCGCTTGGCGAGCGGATACGCTGG
This sequence comes from Thiohalocapsa sp., assembly GCA_049670525.1. Classification (GTDB taxonomy): domain Bacteria; phylum Pseudomonadota; class Gammaproteobacteria; order Chromatiales; family Chromatiaceae; genus Thiohalocapsa. Next base: position 26,736 of record JBATTL010000793.1, read on the forward strand.
GATCACGAGCCGTGCATCATGGCCCAATTCGCGGAGGGCGGCGGGTAGACTCGACGCGACATCGGCGAGTCCGCCGGTCTTGATGAGCGGGTGGGCCTCGCTGCTGGCCACCATAATGCTGTAACCCGGGGTGCCCGACCGGGTTACATCCGGACCGAAATCATGCTTAGCCATGGTGATGGGTGCGTTCACGTCTGCTGCTGGACAGCAACCAAATCCGTCGTTTCGGATTACGTTAGCACAAAGTTTGAATAATGGGAGACAGTCGCATGAACGAGTCCTGCACGCTTGTGTTCTTTGGGTCCACGGGCAATCTCGCGCAGATTAAATTGTTGCCAGCCCTCTATCATCTGGAACTCGGAGGACATCTCGCCCCATCGGTGCGCGTGATTGGTTTTGGTCGTCGTGACTGGTCTGACGAGCATTGGCGGGGCGAGGTGCGGCGGATCCTCGACGAACGCATTGGCTCGCCGCTTGATGCCCTGGTGCTGGAGCGGATGCTGGAGCGTCAGTATTTCGTCCAGGGCGACCTCGAAGACCAGGCGGGCTATGAGCGACTCGCCGCTCGCTTAAACGGTGACGAGGGCTTTGCGACGAACCTGGTATTTTACCTGGCCATTGCACCGACCTTCTATGGCACAACCGCTGACAGACTTGCCGCCGAAGGCCTCAATAATCAACAGCAGGGCTGGTCGCGTCTGGTGGTCGAGAAGCCCTTTGGCTACGATCTGGAGAGCGCCGAGATAT
>JBATTL010000794.1:0-3377 GCA_049670525.1 Thiohalocapsa sp.
TCCTGGAGGGCCAGGAGCATGAGTACGCGCAGCGAATAGTCCGTGTATTTCGTGATGTGCATCGAGGCTCATTCCAATCGATACCGATCCGCCTTGCGGAAGGGTCCAAACAGACCCCAGATGACGGCCAAGACCGCGCTGATCAATGCCAAACCCAGTAGCAGCGACCCGGTGCGTTGTTGATCGCCGATGAGATAGTTGCTGCACAGCTGCACCGGACTGATCATGTAGATCCAACCCAAACGCACGAGAATGGCCCAACCTTCCAGGAGCATGACGCCGCGCCCCACTGGTCCCAGTTGCCGCCAGCTCCAGGTCAGGGTCGCACCCAGAAACACCGGTACCGTGAGGACCTTGAGCAGCCGGACACCCGGATCGAAGGTGGCAAGATCCAAGTTGAGCGGGAGCATCCAGTAGATCAGCCAACCGCTCCCCAGCACCAGGGCGACTCCACCGCTCGGATCCATCCGTTCCAGCCATGCCCGCAGTCGCTCGGATCGATAGACCCAGTAACCGCCGCAAAAGGCCAGCAGCGGCATCTGCACCAAGAGGTGTGTCAGCATGGTCGCTTCGAAGAGTCTCGCCGTGGCGGGGAGCAGCCCGGCGACACAGAACGTCAAGGTGAGCAGGAGCGGCCAATGCCGCCAGCGTTCAGCCGGCATCCGTGAGCAAGTCTTCGAGCGCGGGGTCGGTCCAAGCGCTGATGCGCACCAGGCGGCCGTTCCGAATCCAATGCAGTGAGTCGCTGTGCGCGAAGCCGCCGGTGGGGTCGGGGATGACGCGCAATCCGGTTTCGCGGATCAGGGTGCTCAGGGTTTCCTCATCGGCCGGGCGCGCGACGGTCCAGGACGCGCGCGTGCCGCCGAAGCGGCTGCGGTACTCGGCCAGACGCTCGGGCGTATCGTAGGTGGGGTCGATGCTGACGGACAGCAGACGAACACTGTTCGAGCCGGCGGCCTCCATGGCGCGCTGGAGTTGACCGTAACGCCCCCCGAGCGCCATGCAGACCGAGGTGCAACGGGTGAAGATGAAACCGACCAGCAGGGCTTGATCGTCCCAGTCCGAAAGCCGGACGAGGTTGCCTTGGTCGTCCTGCAACCGCCAATCGGATACCGGCGGTCGTTGGCTGACGGCCTGGGCTTGGCGCCAGGTTTCATAGGTGAACGCGGAGAGTCCGGCGGTCCGTTGCCAGAGCAGCCCGGCCATCAGACACAGGGCCAGCGCCATCGAGAGCGCTGTGCGCGGACTCATCCGCTTTCGCTGATACTGGCCAAGCGCGCGCGCGGCAGCTTCAGCAGAATCGGCACGGCGATCATCAGCGTGCCGACCAAAACGATGCCCCCTGACAGGGCACCGATGTTGCCGAACCACTGCCAGCTCTCCTCATGTACGGCGAAGCGGCGCGGCACCGAGAGCGCCCCCGACACCAGAAAACTCAGACAGAGCAGTGTTGCGCCAACCGCATAGACCGTTGCGCCGACACGCCCAGTGCTTCCCTGCTGACCGTTGGCGCACAAGTAGCTCGCGAATCCGAGCACCATCGGCAAGAGACCGAGCAGCAGATAGAAATGGAAATGGCCTGGCACCCAGAGGGTGTTGTGCATCAACAGGTTGACGTTAATCATGCCATCGATCACCGCCGGAACGATTCCCACCGCCCAGCCGAACAGCGATAGCACCAGCAGACTGGATGCGGCGTCCCAGCGAATGCCCGAGCGGTAGACGAGCATCAGCCCGCTGAAGGCGGTGACCACCAAGACGGGAATGCCGCTGGTATAGGACAGGATCTGCCCCATGATCGCCATCCAGGCCGGCATCGCGAAGTCCATCAGCAGGTGATGGGGGTAGACCGCCAACACCATCAGCGTCACGGCGAACCATGCCGCCAGGAAGGGCCGAGAGACGGGCCATGGACGCCGGGCGTAGAGGGGCAGGATCTCGTAGACCGCGATCACGGCCGAATAGATGGTGGCGTTGATGAAGACATGGCCGAAGAAGTAGATGAGGTTCTTCATCAGCAGTGCGTCGGGGGCGAGCGACGGGTTGATCAGATGCAAGATCGTCATGATCAGAACGATCGCGCCCGCGGCAATGCCGGCGACATTGACGATGAGCACCATGGCGCTGGCGACCACCGTCGGGGGGTGTGTTGGGTCGATCGGTTCCCGGCCAAACAGCATCGGCAACCCCAAGGCACGGGCAATGTTGCCGTAGCGACGCACAATGGCGAGACCCATGTCGAGGTAGACCAACAGGAAGGCGACCCCCAACAGTAAGAGGCCCCCGATGAAGGTCAGTGCCGCGCCCGTGCTCCAGAGTCCGAGCGAGTTGGCCGGCAGCGGATAGAGGAAGGTCCACCCGGCCGCGAACCCGCCGATCAGGATGGAGCCGACGATCATGACGACGGCGACCAGCGACAAGACTAGCGTCCCCAGGAAGATCTTCGGATTCAGCCGTACGTACTTGCTCAGGAAGTACCAATTGACGGCGAGCGCCGCCAATCCAGCCGTGCCCACCATCCCCGCACCGTGCAAGGTCATCAATTGATAGAAGACTTCGGGGCCGATGGAGATCAGCGTGGCGCCCTGTGCCGCCCGCATCAGTACGCCGACCAGCATCAGCCCGGCGAAGACGAGCAGACCGATGCCGAGGTAGAGTTTGACGACAGGCGCGCGCTGCGCTTCAGGGGTTGCGTAGTCCAGTTCGGAAGCTGTCATTTCAACGCCCCTCCGTTACATCGATTTCGGCGATCATGTCATGGTGTGCTAGACCGCAATACTCGAGACAGAGCACGCGATACTTGCCGGCGCGCTCGAAAGTGACGTCGAGCTCGTTGGAATAGCCTGGCATCGCCTGGGTTTGCGCGATGATCTGGTCGTCGGGCCCGTAGATCGCGAAGCCGTGATTCACGTCGAGCGAGGTCACGCGAAACCTGACAGGTTCCCCAACCTCCACGCTGCTCGAAGCGAGCTCCCAGGACCATTGCCGACCGATCGCCTCGATGATCCTTGGCGACTCGACGCTCGATGCCTGCAGCGGAAAGGGGATGAGCGACCAAGCGCTCACCAGCACCCCGGCGGCGCACAGGCCGATCAGCCACCAGCGCCGGATCAAGTAGCCCCGTGTCGCAATCCCGCCATAGTCCTCGTCGCGCGGTCCCGAATTCAGAACGACGAAGACGAATGCTGCGGCAACGAATGCCATGCCAAGGAGAGTCACCCAGAGGATACTGATTTGCATCGTTGTGGTCAGTCCGATGAATTGTTGAGGGGCCGAGCGGCTGCGCCGAGAGGCCGGCCTCTGCGGCTCAGGTCAGGGGGCATCAGGCTTGCCTGCGATCAGGCGAGCCGCGGTCAAGCCGGCTTAGCCGCTAAGAG
>JBATTL010000795.1:0-23233 GCA_049670525.1 Thiohalocapsa sp.
TGGGCCTGTTCGCCCTCCCGAGCGCGCTGCTCGCCCGTTTTCCGACCCTGTCTCGGCACCTCGCCCGCCAAAGCGCTCACGGCAGCGGGCGCCGGGCTGCCGAAAATCGCGACAGCGCAGATGTCTCCGATCGGGGCGATGGTTGCTCTGATCGGGCAGATGCGCTGCATCGCCTACGAATCGCTGCAAGTCTGCTCCGGTGCTTGCGGCAGTGGCGATCGGACGCTATAATTGGCGGTTCTTTAGCATTTTTTTTGGGCCGTGATTGCGGCACGTGAGGGTGTTTCTATGAAAGCAGGAATCCATCCGGACTACAGCGACATTAAGGTGGTGTGTAGCTGCGGCAATGAGTTCACGACGCGCTCCACGATGGGTAAGGACCTGCACGTCGAGGTGTGCTCTTCCTGCCATCCCTTCTACACCGGCAAGCAGAAGATTCTCGACACTGGCGGGCGCGTGGACAAATTCCGGCGCAGATACGGGCGATGACTCACTGTCTGGGATGATGGTGGCAGTGCCGCCTCCGCCAACGTCCTGTTGCCGCAAGGTATTTTGCTTCCCGCTTCCAAGGAACGCCGTTCCAAGCCGGCTGGTTGCTACCCAACTGCAACGGCCCCGCAGCGCTTAAACGGGATTTTCTCGCCTGGCATGCGGGATTCGACGACTGAATCACGCGGTCGTTGGTTCTCAATACTCGGAATAGCGTCACCCCGCTTGCGGTCCGCCGGGAATCCGGTGATGCTTCGGGTCACGTCTCAACATCCCTGTCTCCGCGTGATCCAGGTTTCAAAAGAGGCATACTGGTTTCGCAGAACTTAAGCATTCGGCGCAAACGTCACCGCGCGTTTTGGCAACGCGGTCGAGAAGACAATTCACGAGACGATCAGTAGCATCGGGGCCAGCCGCGTCGGTGAGCCATAAGGTCTAGTTCCGTGTCCGTGCTCAACGCGGATGAAAAGGCCGTCCACATTTCGCGATGCATCCGAACCCGGAGGAACACCCGTGTCCAACGAAACTGTCACGATTACCGACAATAGCGATGGCTCCAGCCACGAATTTCCGCTGAAGCACGGAACGCTTGGCCCCCGTGCCGTGGATATTTCGTCCCTGTACCGTGATGCAGGCTTTTTCACATTCGATCCCGGCTTCATGGCCACAGCAAGCTGCCACAGCGCGATCACCTATATCGACGGCGATAAGGGCGTGCTCCTCTATCGGGGTTATCCGATCGAGCAGTTGGCGACCAAGGCGAGCTTTCTTGAGGTGGCCTACTTGCTGTTGTACGGCGAGTTGCCGGGCGAGATCGAGTTGCGTGATTTCGAGCGTGTGATCATGACTCACACGATGATGAATGAGAACCTTAAGAATTTCCTGAACGGGTTCCACTATGACGCACACCCGATGGCGATTCTCTGTGGCGTGGTTGCGTCGCTGTCGGCCTTCTATCACGACTCCATCGACGTTAACGATCCTCGCTATCGGGAGATCTCAGCCCATCGTCTGATCGCCAAGGTGCCGACCATTGCCGCAGCGGCGTACAAGCACAGCGTTGGCGAGCCGATCATGTATCCGCATAACAATCTCCGCTACGCGGCCAACTTTCTGTACATGATGCACGCGACGCCGTGCACCGAATACAAGCCGGATCTGTTAGCCGAGAAGGCCCTCAATCTGCTACTGATCTTGCATGCGGATCACGAGCAAAACGCTAGTACCTCGACGGTGCGTTTAGCGGGCAGTTCCGGCGCCAACCCCTTTGCCTGCATCGCTGCCGGTATTGCCTCGCTCTGGGGACCCGCGCACGGGGGGGCGAACGAGGCGGTTCTCGATATGCTTGTCGAGATCGGCGATGTGGCCAATGTCCCCAAGTTCATTGACAAGGCCAAGGACAAGGACGATCCGTTCCGGCTGATGGGCTTTGGCCACCGGGTCTACAAGAACTACGATCCGCGCGCGAAGATCACCCGAGAGATCTGCCACCAGGTACTCGACGAATTGGCTGGCAAGGTCGATGACCCGCTGTTCGATTTAGCCCTCAAACTGGAAGAAATCGCGCTCAGCGACGAGTACTTCGTCGAGCGCAAGTTGTATCCGAACGTCGATTTCTACTCCGGTATCATCTACAGCGCGCTGGGCATCCCGCGCAGTATGTTCACGGTCATGTTTGCCGTTGCCCGCACGGTGGGCTGGATGTCCCATTGGACAGAGATGATGAGTGATCCGAACAACCGCATCGGGCGTCCCCGCCAGATCTATCGTGGTCCGACACAGCGGGATTACGCGCCCATCTCGAAGCGCTGATCTAACTGGTCACGCCGAAGAGTCTGAAGCATTGTCGGGGTTGCACTGAATCGGAGTCTCACTGGCACGAGATGTCAGGTCTCTTCGTCGATGCGTCGACTCAGTTCGGTGACGTCTATGCCGCGGTCCGGTCGCTGGGAAACCGGACTCAACGGCGGGTTTCGTCTGGCCCGGCGAGGCAGCACGATCAGATGGACCGGAATATCGCCGGCAATGAAACCAAACACGGGATGTGTCTCCCTGGAGCCCCCCGCATAGCGAAACTGATCATCGCTCTGTTGCCACGGAATTCCTCGCTGGAGCAGTTCAAGCACCACATCCTCAGCGCTGTCGGTATACAGTTGCAATTGCACGCCTTGCTCTCGGGTCGCCGAACCGTCGACAGTCGCTCCGACGAGGCGCGGATCAAACTCGGAAAACTCGCGCATCGCCGAAAGGGCGCATCGCCGCAAATCGCCGAGGGTCCGGGTCCGCTCTGCGTGGTGGAACAATCGCTGCTGTTCGAGCAGTGCCTGCTGTATTTCTTGGTTGTCCGGCCAACAGCGCCGATCGTCTATTCCCAGGCGGGCGGCTGCTTTGCGTCGTGCGCCGTCGAATGGGAGACCACCTTGCTCGGATAGTATTCGCGCCGACTCATAGGCAATCGATTGTCGCTGCGTCTTGCATCGGCGGAGCGCGACGGTTCCAACACCGCCGATGTCCGAGTTTCGGCGCCGGACCTCGCGACGCGTGTTGCCCTGACTCTGTTCTTGTCCTGCTTGTCCCGTGCGCCTGGGCATGCGTCTTCTCCCCTGGGCTGCTGTTTCCGCAGTATTGCCACGTCTATCGCTTGGCGGCAAGCGATGCGCCTCGCCGCGGCAGTTCCAGGTCCGACCCGCGAATCGCCCAGCGCGAATGCACGGGCGTTCCAAGTACCGCGGACCTCGACCGAAACACCACATCATTGACAGATCTATTGATCTACACCGGAATGCCTGTTTTAGATAGCTTGCAAATACTCGGTTTCTGATATAGTTAGAGCGCGAAGCGAAACAAAACTGTAAGGTTAAGGAGCTGACTCGCAGGGTGAACTATGTTTAGTTTCGGCCGAAAGCCACGACAGCTTCTTGGCATCGATATCAGTTCGACATCGATCAAGTTGATCGAATTGAGCCAAGCGGCAGGGACGGCCGCGGAGATCTATCGGGTCGACGCGTTTGCCGTCGAACCGCTTCCCCCAAACGCTGTGGTCGAAAAGAAGATTGCTGATATCGATGCGGTCGGGAAGAGTATTCAGCGGGCAGTGATTCGATCGGGGACCAAGGCCCAACGCGCGGTCGTGGCGGTCTCGGGTTCTGCGGTCATCACCAAGGTCATCGCGATGACAGCATCACTCTCCGATGCCGAGATGGAGATGCAGATCCAGCTCGAGGCGGACCAATACATCCCGTATCCCCTCGAAGAGGTGAATATCGATTTCAATGTCCTGGGGCCAACCGCCGGAAACGGCGAGATGGTCGACGTGCTGCTCGCCGCGTCCAGGCGCGAGAACGTCGACGATCGCGTCGCGGCCCTTGATGTCGCTGGTCTTGCGGCGGCGATCGTCGATGTCGAAGCCTATGCCGTCGAGAGTGCCTGCACCTTATTGCTGGGTAGCTTCGATGACGAACGCCCCGCCCAGACAGTCGCAGTCGCCGATGTCGGCGCCACGACGACCACGCTCCATGTTCTGCACGATGGAAAGACCGTCTACACCAGGGAGCAGAATTTCGGCGGAAACCAGCTGATGGACGAGATCCAGCGTCGATACGGACTGGCCAGGGCCGACGCCTTCGAGAAGCTCAAGAATCGAACGCTACCGGAGAGCTTTGATACCGAGGTGCTCGGGCCGTTCAAGGAGGCTCTGTCGCAACAGATTGCACGAGCGTTGCAGTTCTTCTATTCCGCGAGCACCTTCAATCGCACCGATCAGGTGATTCTGGCGGGGGGGGCGGCCAGCATAGCGCGCATCGAGGAACTGTTGGAAGAACGGCTCGGGGTTCCCGTGTCGATCGCGAATCCGTTCGAGCCCATGGGCGTGGCGCCAGGCATTGATGCCCAGGCCATCCAGCAAGCAGCGCCGGCGATGATGATTGCGACCGGCCTTGCGTTACGGTCCTTCGACTGACGTGGCAAGAATCAATCTCCTGCCCTGGCGAGAAGTCGAGCGACGTCGCCGCCAACGCGAGTTTGCGATCGCGACCGGCGCGGCCATCGGGCTTGTTGTTTTGATCGGGCTCGGCGTTCGGTTCGTCATCGCCGGCATGATCGACGCTCAGAATGATCGCAACACTCTGTTGCAACAGGAAATTGCGAAACTCGACGTCCGTATCAGAGAGATCGACAAGCTAGAGGAGACAAAGGCGAATCTGCTTGCGCGTATGACCGTGATACAGCAGCTCCAGGAAAGCCGCCCCGAGATCGTCCACCTGTTCGACGAGCTCGTCGAGTCGATTCCTGAAGGTGTGTTCCTGACCCGCGTCAGCCAGGCGGGGAATCGGGTCGAAGTGGAAGGTCGGGCACAATCCAATGCGCGCGTCTCGGCTTTCATGCGCAACATCCAGGCATCCCGCTGGATCGGCAAGCCGCAGCTTCTGGTGATTGAGAACAAGGATCAGACCGGAACCGGATTGAGTCATTTCCGGTTGGCATTCACCCAGCAGCGCTTGTCTGATACCGAGCAGCAGGCAGGCCTGTGATGCGGCGAACGTTGGGCCTGTTGAAAACTGGGTGAAACCGGTATGCAGTTTAGCGATCTGAACGAACTCGAACTCAGCAACATCGGCGAATGGCCGGTGGTTGCCAAGGCCGTGATCATTGTGTTCCTTTGCGCGGTGATCGGCTTTGGCTGGTATTACCTTGTCATTAGCGATCAACTGACGCGACTCGATACCGTCGAAGCCGAAGAACTCACGCTGCGTGCGAAGTTTGAAAAAAAGCAAGACAAGGCGGCAAACCTTGAGGCCTATCAGCAGCAATTGGTGGAGATGCGGGAGTCCTTCGGCGCCATGTTGCGGCAGCTTCCGGACAAGACCGAGGTGGCGTCGCTGCTGGTCGATGTCTCCCAGACCGGCTTGGCGGCCGGGTTGGAGTTCGAGCTGTTCCAGCCGTCCGGGGAGAAGAATCGTGACTTCTATGCGGAATTGCCCATCCGCGTGCAGGTGACTGGTAAGTACCACGAATTCGGGCGTTTCATCAGTGGGCTTGCGGCGCTGCCACGTATCGTCACGATACACGACGTCAAGCTCTCGTCTCCGAGTGGCGACAAGGGTGTGGCCGGTCAGCGCCTGGCGATGGAGGCAACGGTAAAGACCTATCGTTACCTCGAAGAGAGCGCGGTGGAATGACCTCCTGGTTGCGGTCAGCTCCGTTGCTCGTTTTCGCCGCGCTTGGCGCTGGCTGCGGCGGGGCAGGCATGGATGAATTACAGGATTACGTCGAGAAGGTGAAGCAGCGTCCCCCGGGGCCGCTGGAGCCACTGCCGGAGATTCCCCGAGTCGATACCTTTGTCTACGATCCCGGTGATCGACGTGATCCGTTCGCGATGGATGATCGAACGGCGCAGGCGGCGATGCCGCGGCAATCTGGTGGTATCGCGCCGGACCCGCTGAGACGCAAGGAAGAGCTCGAACAGTTTTCGCTCGACTCTCTGAGGATGGTCGGCACCCTTGAGCAGAATGAGACCCGCTGGGGACTGGTCGTAACACCGGACGGGATACTTCACCGTGTACGGGTCGGCAACTACCTGGGGCGGAACAATGGTCAGATTACACGTATCAGCCCGGAGGGTATTCAGCTCACCGAGATTATCGATGACGGTCCCGGCGTCTGGCGCGAGCGTGAATCTTCGATCGCGCTCAAACAATAGGTGCTGCGGAGTCGATCCAACGAGGGCACAAATGATGTATTCATTCTTCGTTCAGCGCATTCGCCGCAATTCGAACTCAACCTGGGGGCTAGCGATCGCGATCGTCTTGCTCAGCACCTGGTTTGCCGCGCCGACCTGTGCCGTCGCCGCGGTGCTGGAGGATGTCGAATTCGCGTCGTTGCCTGGCAACCAGGTCGAGATCGATTTGGTCTTTTCCGGAACGGTGCCCAAGGCGACCGACTTCGCGACCGAGAATCCCGCCCGAATCGCCATCGATTTTCCGGGTGCAACGAGTGGTCTGGACAAAAAGCAGTTGCCCATCGGTCTCGGTGTCGCGCACAGTCTGGTCGCGATCGAGGCGAGTGACCGAACCCGTGTGGTCATCAACCTAAACGATTCCGTTCCCTACGAACTCTCGACACGCGGAAATCGCGTCACGATCGCCCTGAATCCCGAGCGTTCGGCCCCAATACCACGGCAGGCGGCGTCCCGTTCCGCCGCTCCCGCCGGGGCGAGCCCGAATCGGGTTCGGTCCGCGACGCGGCATTCGCCGAGTGGCTCAGTCAAGAACATTGATTTCCGCCGCGGTGCGGATGGGGAAGGGCGGGTCATCATCACGCTGCCGTCGTCGGATACCGCCGTCAGCGTTCGTGAGGAGGGGCGCGACGTGGTCGTTGACATCGCCAATACCCAGTTGCCACAGCGCCTGTTTCGCCGACTCGACGTCGTCGATTTTGCGACACCCGTGGTTGCCGTGGAGTCACGGGCCAAGGGTCGCGATGTCAAGGTGGATATACAGACCACCGAGGAGTATGAATACCTCGCCTATCAGACCGATAACATCTTCACGCTCGAATTTCGCGCCCTGACCTCGGCGGAAAAGGAGCAGTTGGAGCGCGACAAGATCGTCTACAGCGGCGATCGGCTGTCGCTCAACTTTCAGGACATCGAAGTGCGTGCGGTCCTGCAGCTACTCGCGGACTTCACCGGGCTCAATCTGGTCGCCAGTGACACGGTCAGGGGTAACATCACCCTGCGTCTCAAGAATGTACCCTGGGATCAGGCGCTTGACATCATCCTCAAGACCAAGGGCCTGTCGATGCGGCAGACCGGAAACGTGATCATGGTTGCGCCGACCCAGGAAATCGCTGCGCAAGAGAAACTAGAGCTTGAGTCTAAGATTCAGATCGAGGAACTGGCACCGCTGCGCTCCGAGTTCATTCAAGTCAACTACGCCAAGGCGGCGAGTCTCGCAACCCTGTTGAAGTCCGAGGACAACAATCTCATGACGCCGGAGCGGGGCAGCGTGACGGTCGATGATCGCACCAATACGCTCCTGGTTCAGGATACGGCCGCCAAGCTCGAGGAAATTCGGCGCCTTGTCAATCGGTTGGATGTTCCAGTGCGCCAAGTCATGATCGAATCCCGCGTGGTCATCGCAAACAACGATTTCGCGCGCGACCTCGGTGTTCGATTCGGATTGTCAGGTTCGATGGGTCGGACCGGATCCAACGAATTGCTCGTGGCCGGCGGTCAGCCGGGTAATCTGAGCACGTCGGAGGTCGACAAGGGGCCGTTCATGGGCCAATACGATCCGCGCTTTTACCAGGACCCGAGTCTGAACGAGGGCCCGTACCGCGGTTCCGGTCAGCCGCTGGTGCCCTACAATTCCGGCATCGAGATACCCGCCGGCTCCGGTAACGACTCGCTGTGGGTGAACTTGCCCGCCCCGACCCCATCCGGCGCCATCAACTTTTTGCTGGGCAAGGTCGGTTCACACCTGTTGCAACTGGAGCTTTCCGCTATGCAGCGCGAGGGTCGCGGCGAGGTGGTCTCTTCACCGCGCGTCGTCACGTCGGACCAGAACCAGGCCGTCATCAAGGTGGGGCAGGAGATCCCGTACCAGGAAGCGACCGGCGAGGGCAATACGACGGTAGCGTTCAAAGAGGCGGTCCTGAAGTTGGAAGTGACGCCGCACATTACACCCGACGATCGCATCATCATGGATCTGAAGGTGAACAAGGACAATCCCGACTTCACCCGCGATGTACTCGGCGTGCCGCCCGTCGACACGCGCTCGGTTGAGACCTCCGTGCTCGTCGACAACGGCGAAACGGTCGTGCTTGGCGGCGTCTACGAGCGTGAGAAGGCGTTTCAACGTGAGCAAGTGCCCTGGCTTGGCGATCTGCCCGTGGTCGGCAATCTGTTCAAGACGACACAACGCCAAGACAACAACGAGGAACTCTTGATCTTTGTGACGCCAAAAATCTTGAAGAGTGATCTTGCGAACCGATAATAGCGGGCTACCCACTGCTTTTGGACATGCCGGCCTTGCTCATGTGAGGCAAATCTGGCATTACTGGTGCGCATGATTCGCCCGCAAAACATCTTCTTGGTCGGCCCCATGGGGGCCGGTAAAAGTACCATCGGACGGCAACTGGCACAGTCGCTGGGCTACGATTTTCAGGACAGTGACCAGGAAATTCAGCGTCGCACCGGTGTTGATATCGCGACCATCTTCGAGTACGAGGGCGAGGATGGTTTTCGCAACCGCGAGCGCCAGGTCATCGAGGATCTGGCGGCGGAAGAGAATATCGTGCTTGCGACTGGGGGTGGCGTCGTGTTGATGCCAGAGAACCGCCAGCAATTGGCTGCGCGCGGTTTGGTGATTTACCTGCACTGCAGTCCGGAACAGCAGCATGCGCGCACCGCGCGCGATCGAAACCGCCCCCTACTTGACACTGCTGATCCGCAACAGACGTTGCGGGACCTCATGGCAGAGCGCGAGCCCATTTACCGACAGGTCGCGGACATGGTGGTTTCCACGGAGCGCCGAGGCACGTCTTCCGTGGTAAAGGAGATCCGCCGGCGTCTTGAGAGCGAAGAACTCTGACGTGTCGGTCTCCACGCGCACCCTCGCCGTCGATCTCGGCAACCGGGCTTATCCGATCTCTATCGGCCCGGACTTACTGGGAAACCCCGACCTATACCGACCCCACATCGCGTCGTCACAGATCATGATCGTCAGCAATCTGACAGTCGCGCCGCTGTATCTGGCCCAGGTCCGGGGAGCGCTTGAGGGTTTCCAAGTCGGCGAAGTGGTCTTGCCCGACGGCGAGGCATACAAGGGCCTTGACACTTTGAACCGAATTTTCGACGCGCTGCTGGAGCAGCGTTTCGGTCGCGACTGCACGGTCATCGCGCTGGGCGGTGGTGTAATTGGCGATATGGCGGGCTTTGCCGCTGCCTCGTATCAGCGCGGTGTGGCCTTCTTGCAGGTGCCTACGACCCTGCTGGCTCAGGTGGACTCGTCCGTCGGCGGCAAAACGGGGGTCAATCACGCCGCTGGCAAGAACATGATCGGTGCGTTTCACCAGCCCCGCGCTGTCATTGCCGATATCGGTACGCTCAATACGCTTCCCGACAGAGAACTTGCCGCCGGACTGGCAGAGGTCGTCAAGTACGGTCTGATTCGCGACCGCGACTTCTTCGATTGGCTTGAGGCCAGCGCCGGCCACCTGCTGGCCCGCGATCCCGGCGCGTTGACCGAGGCCATCGAGCGCTCCTGTGCCAACAAGGCCGAGATCGTTGCAGCGGACGAGCTGGAGTCGGGCCAGCGTGCGCTGCTAAACCTCGGGCACAGCTTCGGTCATGCCATCGAAGCGGCGGTCGGCTACGGCAACTGGTTGCACGGCGAAGCCGTGGCGGCCGGTATGGCCATGGCTGCCGACTTGTCTCGCCGTCTGGGTTGGATTGATGAGGCCACTGCGGCCCGCATTCGCCGGGTCATTTCGGCGTTTGGACTTCCGGTGGCCCCGCCTCCGACCATTCCCACGGAGCGCTGGCTCGAACTTATGGCCGTTGACAAGAAGGTGTTGCGCGGTGCGCTGCGGCTCGTATTGCTGCGGGGGATCGGGCGTGCGGTGGTCACCGCGGACTTCAGCATGGATCAATTGCGCGCGACGATCGACGATTCCCAATAAACGCTGGAGGTACGGCCGCGGATTCTGGGGTATTTGGCCGCCTGCAGCCCCATAATGGTGCGGGATTGCGACCCTGTGCTGCTTATCGGCTCGTCGGATGCGTTCTTGGCCCCTGGAACAGCTTGCGCGCTGGTGGCACAGCTTCTGCATCACGATTATACTTGCATGTTTGCCGTTACCCGCATCATTGCAATTCGGTCGTAAGTCTGAACAACGGCTTTGACCAGCCGCAATGACCAGCCCGAGTGAACAAGCATCGGGGCTCGTCGGCCCTGCGTCGACGGTCGCGGCTCGGATTGCGTCCAGACCGGACAACACTCCAAATTTAGGATTGACCAAGCCGGAACTTCCAAGGGTGTATCCATACCCAGTCGGAAGACACCATCGACCCCCAACCCGGTTACAGCGAGGTCTAACGAGATGAACCTGCGTGCCTATCCCCCCGCACAGGGACTTTACGATCCTGCCAACGAGCGCGATTCCTGCGGCGTCGGCTTCGTCTGCCACATCAAGAATGCGAAGAGTCATCGGATCGTCCAACAGGGCCTCGAAATTCTGGAGCGTCTGACACACCGTGGCGCCGTCGGTGCCGATCCGAAGGCCGGTGACGGTGCTGGCATCCTGGTGCAGATCCCCGACAGTTTTCTTCGTGCCAAGGTTGATTTCGATTTGCCCGCTCTGGGGCATTACGGTGTCGGCATGGTCTTCCTGCCCCGCGACGAACAGGATCGCGGCGAGATGCAATCAACAGTAACGCGTCATCTCGAGGAGGGTGGCCAGACCGTCCTCGGCTGGCGTGACGTGCCCGTGGATAACTCCGACCTCGGCGACAGTGTGCTTCCTACGGAACCGGTCGTCCGCCAAGTTTTCGTCGCCTGCGGCGACAATTGCCCTGACCAGGACGCCTTCGAGCGGAAGTTGTTCGTCGTGCGCAAGCATATGGACAATGAGATCCGTGCGGCCGGCTATGACAAGAGTGCGTATTACGTCGCGTCGATGTCGTCACGGACCCTGAATTACAAGGGCATGCTCCTAGCAGCCCAGGTCGGCAACTACTACCTCGATCTTCAGGACGAGCGATTCGAATCGGCCTTGGCGCTGGTCCACCAGCGTTTTTCCACCAACACCTTCCCGACCTGGGATCTGGCCCAGCCGTTTCGCATGATCTGCCACAACGGCGAGATCAATACCATGCGCGGCAACGTCAACTGGATGGCGGCACGCCGCCACACCATGGAGTCAGACGTACTTCGTGAGGACCTGGATTCCATCTGGCCACTGATTCCGGAAGGCCAGTCCGACTCGGCCTGCTTTGACAACGCCCTTGAATTGCTCGTCATGGGCGGATACTCCCTGGCACACGCGATGATGCTGCTGATCCCAGAGGCCTGGTCCGGGAACAAGCTGATGGATGAGAAGCGTCGCGCCTTCTACGAGTATCACGCGGCGCTGATGGAGCCCTGGGACGGTCCGGCTGCCGTCGCCTTCACCGACGGTCGGCAGATTGGCGCCACGTTGGACCGCAATGGCTTGCGGCCGGCCCGCTATCTGGTCACCAATGACGACCTGGTCATCATGGGCTCGGAGATGGGCGTGCTCGACGTCGACGACGAGCGCATCGTCAAAAAGTGGCGTCTTCAGCCCGGCAAGATGTTCCTGATCGATCTGGAACAGGGCCGCATCATCGACGATGCCGAGATCAAGGCCGAGTTGGCCGACGCGCAACCCTACCGAGAGTGGCTTGATGGGACCCAAATCCACTTGGATTCGTTGCCGACCGACGTGGCTCCGATGGCGCCGGAGGAGCACGTCCTACTGGATGCTCAGCAAGCGTTCGGATATAGCCAGGAAGACATCAAGTTTCTACTGACGCCCATGGTGCTGACGGGTCAGGAGGCAATCGGTTCTATGGGGGCCGACAACCCGCCTTCGGTCTTGTCATCGCGGTCCAAGCACCTATCGACCTACTTCAAGCAGAATTTCGCCCAGGTCACAAACCCCCCCATCGACCCGATCCGCGAAGAGTTGGTCATGTCCTTGGTGTCGCTGATTGGTCCAAGACCGAACCTGCTTGGACTGAACGAGGCGGGCAAGCATTGGCGTCTGGAGGTCGATCAGCCGGTGCTCACCAATGAGGATCTGGAGCGCATTCGCCACATCCAGGCCAACTCCGCGGGCGCGTTCCGCACCCAGACGCTGCACATGGTCTATCCGGCGGGCGAGGGGGCCGAAGGCATGGCGCCAGCGCTGAGCCGACTCTGTGCCGAGGCCGAGCAAGCGGTTCTGGCGGGCCACAATATCCTGATTCTATCCGACCGCAATACCAACGCCGACCATGCGCCGATTCCCGCGCTGCTGGCGACGTCTGCGGTCCATCATCATCTGATTCGGCGCGGTCTGCGCACCAGTTCCGGTCTTGTCTCCGAGACCGGTGCGGCGCTTGAGGTACACCACTTCGCCACGCTTGCGGGTTACGGCGCCGAGGCAATCAATCCCTACCTCGCGTTCGATACCATTCAGTCGCAGCTGGCCCGCTTACCTGAAGCACTTGGCTTTGAGGAGGCGCAATCACGCTACATCAAGGCGGTCGGCAAGGGCCTGAAAAAGGTCATGTCCAAGATGGGGATCAGCACCTTCCAGAGCTACTGCGGCGCACAGATTTTCGACGCGGTCGGTCTGAACCGCGATTTCATCGCCGAATACTTCACCGGTACGCCCAGCATGGTGGAGGGTATCGGCCTTGCCGAGGTCGCGCGCGAGGCCGTGCTTTGGCACAGCCGCGGCTACGGGGGGGAACAGATCCTGCGCAAGCATCTGGACGTCGGGGGCGACTACGCCTTCCGGCTGCGGGGCGAGGATCACATCTGGACCCCGGAGAGCATCGCCAAGCTCCAGCACGCGACTCGGGCGAACTCTGCATCCACCTTCGCGGAGTATTCGCGACTGATCAACCAGCAGACCGAGCGCCTGCTCACCTTCCGCGGTCTGATGGACTTCAAATGGGCCGATGAACCGATCCCGATCGACGAGGTGGAGCCCGCGTCGGAGATCGTCAAACGCTTCGCAACCGGCGCCATGTCATTCGGCTCCATCAGCTACGAGGCGCACTCGACGCTGGCCAAGGCGATGAACGCTATCGGCGGCAAGTCCAATACCGGGGAAGGCGGCGAGGAGCCTGAGCGCTACAGGCCGCTAGCCGATGGCACATCCAATCCGGAGCGCTCGGCCATCAAGCAGGTTGCGTCCGGCCGATTCGGCGTCACGGTGGAGTATCTGGTCAATTGCGACGACATCCAGATCAAGATTGCCCAGGGCGCGAAGCCCGGAGAGGGTGGTCAATTGCCCGGCCACAAGGTTAACGCCCAGATCGCGCGTGTTCGGCACTCTACGCCGGGCGTCGGTTTGATCTCCCCGCCGCCCCACCACGACATCTACTCCATCGAGGATCTTGCCCAGCTGATCCATGACCTGAAGAATGTCAATCCCAAGGCCCGTATCTCCGTGAAACTCGTGTCCGAGGTTGGCGTTGGTACCGTCGCCGCTGGTGTGTCAAAGGCCCACGCGGATCATGTGACCATTGCCGGGTATGACGGCGGCACCGGCGCGAGCCCGCTGACTTCGATCAAGCACGCCGGCAGTCCCTGGGAGATCGGCCTGGCCGAGACCCATCAGACCCTGGTGCTGAACCGCCTGCGTGGGCGTATCGCCGTCCAGGTCGACGGCGGGCTGCGCACGGGGCGAGACGTGGTCATCGGCGCTTTGTTGGGGGCTGACGAGTTCGGCTTTGCGACCGCGCCGCTGATCGTCGAAGGCTGCATCATGATGCGCAAATGCCATCTGAATACCTGCCCGGTCGGTGTGGCGACGCAGGATCCGGAGCTGCGCAAGAGGTTTACGGGCCAGCCCGAGCACGTCGTCAACTTCTTCTTCTTTGTCGCCGAAGAAGCCCGCCAGCTCATGGCCAGACTTGGCTACCGCACCCTTGATGAGATGATCGGTCAGATGGACCGTCTGGAGATGCGTAAGACGATCGCGCATTGGAAGGCGAAGGGGCTCGATTTCTCCCGCATTCTGACCAAGCCCGCGCTCGGTGCGCCCGGTCAGTCTCCTGCCGCGCAGTACAATTGCAAGGGCCAGGACCATGGCTTGGACAAGGCCCTGGATCATGAGCTGATCCGTCAGGCCGAGCCGGCGCTGACCCGCGGCGAAGCGGTGCGAATCGATATCGGCATCAAGAACTTCAATCGTACCTTCGGCACCATGCTGTCCGGACGGGTCGCGGAACGTTACGGCTACGCCGGGCTACCCGACGATACCATCCACATCAAGGCCCGCGGCATCGGCGGGCAGTCTTTTGGCGCCTGGCTGGCTCGGGGTGTGACAGTCGAACTTGAGGGCGAGGCCAACGACTATGTCGGCAAAGGCCTCTCAGGCGGGCGACTCGTCATCTATCCTCCGGCCAATTCCGGTATCGACAAGGCCGAGGACAACATCATCGTCGGCAACACGGTGCTCTACGGAGCTATCAGTGGCGAGGTCTACTTTCGTGGCGTTGCCGGCGAACGGTTCTGCGTCCGCAACTCGGGCGCCAGGGCCGTGGTCGAAGGTGTTGGCGACCACGGCTGCGAATACATGACTGGCGGCATCATGGTCTGCCTCGGCGCCACTGGTCGCAACTTCGCGGCGGGCATGAGCGGTGGCCTCGCCTATGTGCTCGACGCGGCCGGCGATTTCGAAGATCACTGCAACCTGGCGATGGTCGAACTACAGCCGGTCACCGCGGAGGACGATGCCCTTGAGGCGCTGGACCATCAAGGCGGCGACCTGGAGGCCCATGGTCTGGTAGACGTAAGCCACGACATGACCCGCTTCGATACCATCCGGCTCAGACAACTCATCGCCAAACACTTGCATTACACCAATTCGGACGTGGCGCGGCGGATCCTGGACGACTGGGAGTCCATGTTGCACAAGTTCGTCAAGGTCATGCCGGTGGACTATCGTAAGGCCCTGGAAGAGATGCAATTGAACCAGAGCCGGCCGCCGAGTGTCACTAAGCCGCATCCATCGAAGCTCAAGACGGAGGTTGCCGACTAATGGGTAAGCCAACCGGATTCATGGAATACGAGCGCGCGGAGATGGCCTACGAGCCCGCCGCGGACCGCGTCGTGCACTACAACGAGTTCGTATTGCCATTCACCGCTGAGGAGATTGGCGTCCAGGGCGCGCGTTGCATGGACTGCGGCATTCCTTACTGCCACCAGGGCTGCCCGGTGAACAATATCATTCCGGATTGGAATGATCTGGTCTATCGTCAGGACTGGCAGGCCGCGATCGAAGTGCTGCACTCCACGAACAACTTCCCCGAGTTCACCGGGCGTATCTGCCCGGCGCCCTGCGAGACCTCGTGCACACTCAATATCGATGATGAGCCCGTGGCCATCAAGGCCATTGAGCGCGCCATCGCCGACAAGGCCTGGGAAGCGGGTTGGATCAAGCCTCAGGTACCCATTCACCGCAGCGGCAAACGCGTCGCCGTGGTCGGTTCCGGACCCGCCGGACTGGCCTGCGCACAACAACTCGCCCGCGCCGGTCACACGATCTCCCTGTACGAAAAGGAAGATCGCATCGGCGGCCTGTTGCGCTACGGCATCCCCGACTTCAAGCTCGCCAAGAAACTCATTGATCAGCGCATGAGCCAGATGCGCGCCGAGGGTGTGGAGTTCCATACGAACTGCCACATCGGCGTCGATATCGCCCCGTCCAAACTCATGGAAGATTACGACGCCGTCGTACTCGCCGGCGGCGCCGAAAAGCCGCGTGACCTGGACGTCCCTGGTCGCAGCTACAATGGCATTCACTTCGCCATGGACTTCCTGCGTGCCAACTCCAAGCGTGTGCAGGGCGTCTATGTGCCCGACGACGATTTCGTCAATGCCCACGATAAGGCGGTCATCGTCATCGGCGGCGGCGATACCGGCTCCGACTGCATCGGCACCTCCAACCGGCACGGTGCGGCCAAGATCACCCAGATCGAGATCCTGGAAAAGCCCCCGGAGAAGGAAGACAAGGGCCTCACCTGGCCCGACTGGCCGAATAAGCTCCGGACGTCCACCAGCCAGGAAGAGGGCTGTGACCGGCTATGGAATGTGCTGACCAAGTCCTTCGAGCATGACGGTGAGGGCAACGTCCAGGCGCTGAACTATGTGCTGGTTCGCTGGGACAAGGGCGACGACGGTCGTTGGCAGATGTCCGAGGTCGAAGGCTCCGAGGGTCAGATCAAGGCAGATCTAGTGCTCCTGGCCATGGGTTTCTTGCACCCGGTCCACGAGGGCATGCTTGCCGAACTCAGGGAGGCCAAGAGTCTGGAACTGGACCCCCGCGGCAACGTAAAGGGCGAAACCGAGGGACCCAACGCTTACTTCACCAACGTCGATGGCGTTTTCTCCGCCGGAGACATGCGTCGCGGCCAGTCCCTGGTGGTCTGGGCTATTCGCGAAGGACGCCAGTGCGCCCGAGCCGTTGACGAATGGCTGATGGGGCGGAGCGATTTGCCGCGCTAGCGATACTGGGCCAGTCTGGTCTCGAAAAGGCGGCCCAGGGGCCACCTTTTTTGATGAAGCAGCTCCCGCTTGGGCCCTCCCCTCGCGCCCGAGCTTGGATTAGCCCGCGGTCTCGGTCTCGGTCTGTCCGTCGGACCATCCGGGGACTGGCGAATCGCAGTGGCTGTCTCGCTATCCCGAGATTGCAGTTAACAATATCACAATGATTTGGGGTACCATTTCACAGTCATCGGCATGGATCGCGAGCGACCTGTTCCTCGGGGTCCGTCGATCCACGCTTGCGGGTGTCCGGCGACGGCGGTGGGCAGACCGTTAGATCTGCCGGTCCGCGCATGCGCGTGGGTCTGAATGCGCGGGTCCGAACTCAGAATGCGCTGTCCCTCTTGTCACACAGAAAACCTCAAAGGTCGGCAGTTCTGCTCGGACTGTGGCATACGGCTTCCGAAATGCACGCGCTGCGGTTTCAGCATCGAGCCAAGGGCAGCGTATTGCGGCGGTTGCGGTGTGCGGATCGAGACCTCCGCCTTGGAGCCCGTCCAAGGTGCCGCCAACCCGTCCATTCTGGCGCAAGAGGCAGAAGGCACTAAGGAGGGTGAAAGACGTCAGGTCACGGTCATGTTTTGTGACCTCGTCGGTTCCACATTTCTGGCGAGTAGGCTCGATCCTGAGGATCTCCGGGAAGTCATTCGCGCCTATCAGGCCGTGGCGACCGCCAGCATCGAACGCCACGCCGGTTACGTCGCCCGCTATATGGGGGACGGCATCCTCGTCTATTTCGGCTATCCCCGGGCCCAGGAAGACGATGCCGAGCGTTCGGTGCGCGCGGCCCTGGAGATCATCGCCGCGGTACCCCGTTTGCGTTCGCTGCCGGACCTGGAACTGGACGCGCGCGTCGGTATTGCGACCGGTCTTGCCGTGGTCGGTGACCTGATCGGCAAAGAGATGTCTCGGGAGGAGGCAGTGGTTGGCCGAACGCCAAACCTGGCGGCACGTCTTCAGGGTTTGGCGAAATCGGGCGGGGTTGTGATCTCGCGGGAGACGAGACAGATCGTCGCCAATCTCTTCGACTGCAGAGACCTCGGCGGGCACGATTTAAAGGGTTTCGATGAGCCGATCCAGGCGTGGTCCGTCGTCGACGAGTGGAATGTGGACGACCGCTTCGAGGCGACCCGTCCCAGTTATGGGCTTGTGCCGCTGGCGGCACGGGAGGCCGATTTTCAGCGCTTGTGCGCAGCCTGGGACCAGGTCCGCAACGGATCAGGGCAGGTCATCCATCTGCGTGGTGCGCCGGGCATCGGGAAGTCTCGACTGACCCACTCCTTGCGGGAACACCTGGTGGCTGAACCGCACGTGGTCTTGCGTTATTACTGTGGCCCGCGCTTCCAAAATTCGGCGCTGTTTCCCATCGCCGAGCACATGAGGCTCGCCGCCGGGCTGAGCAATGACGACTCCCCCGACAGCAGCCTCGATAAGTTGGAGGGCCTTCTCAGCGCGTCGAGCGCCGACGACGAAGCCCGCCAGATAGTTCCCTTTCTGGCGTCACTGCTCTCCATTTCACCGGGAGATCGCTATCCGCCGGTCGCCGTGACCCCGGAACGCCAGAAGGAGCGCGTGTTCGACTTCTTGGTCTCGAAGCTGGTCAGCTTGGCGCGGGATCAAGCCGTGTTGATGCTGTTCGAAGATCTGCACTGGATTGATCCTTCGAGTCTGGAACTCCTGGAACGACTGATCGACAGGATCGCCGACTTGCCCGTGCTGTTGTTGGCGACGAGTCGCCCGGAGTTCGAGCCGCCCTGGAGCGCATCGCCGCTGTCTGAAACCATCGAGCTGCGGCATCTCGACCGCGATTGCAGTCTGACGATCGTCGACAGTATCACCGGTGGCAGAGCGTTACCGACGCCGCTGTTGGAGCAGCTCCTGGACAAGAGCGGTGGCGTACCACTGTTTATTGAGGAGATCACCAAGGCAGTACTGGAGTCGGGCCTGATTCGCGAAGTGGCGGGTCGTTTCGAGCTGACCGGTCCACTGCCGGGCTTCGCGGTTCCCAGCAGCTTGCAGGACTCACTGATGGCTCGTTTGGACCGCCTTGGGGCCGCGAAGAAGGTGGCTCAGGTGGGTGCCGCGATCGGCCGTCGGTTTTCATTGGATCTCCTCGGCGCGGTATCGGACCTTCCGGAGACGGAACTGCGTCCTGCAATCAAACGTCTTGTGGACTCGGATC
Source organism: Thiohalocapsa sp. (assembly GCA_049670525.1). Taxonomy (GTDB): domain Bacteria; phylum Pseudomonadota; class Gammaproteobacteria; order Chromatiales; family Chromatiaceae; genus Thiohalocapsa. Next base: position 18,955 of record JBATTL010000795.1, read on the forward strand.
TGGTGGAATGCCGGCAGGAGACGGAAGGCGCGAGCATCTGTGTGTTCAAGCACGCGCTGCTGCAGGATGCGGCGCATGCGACCATGCTCCGCCCCAATCGACAGCGCCTGCACAAGCGCATAGCGGTGGAGTTGGAGAATCGATTGGAGCAGGGCACCCAGACCTCACCCGAACTACTGGCGCATCACTTCTCCGCCGCGCGCATCCCGCAGAAGGCCGTTCCCTACTTGCAGCAGGCTGGTGTACTCGCAAGTTCGCGCGCGGCCCATACCGAGGCGATTCGCCACTTTCGCGCCGCGATGGACCTGCTGACGGAATTGCCGAGGGCCACGCGGCATCAGCTGGAACTCGGGATACGGCTCAACCTGGGGCTCAGCCTTTCCGCCGCCCGCGGGTATGCCGCTCCGGAGGTCGAGGATACCTATCAGCGCGCGCGGGAACTCTGTCATATCCTTGGTGAGACCGTCGATCTCTACCCGGTCATCCGCGGGCTTTGCACCTTCTATATCGTCCGTGCCCAGCTGCCCATAGCCCTCGAGCTCGCCGAGCAATGTGTGCGTCTCGGAGATCAGAGCCAGGACCCCGTGCAGTTGATCGAGGGCTATACGGCGCTTGGTTACACGCGCTTTTTCATGGGCGACGCGGTCCTTAGCCGGAATGCCCTCGAGCACTCGTTGCAGTTCTATCGAAGCCACCACGGTCAGCGGCTCCAATATCCCACCTCCCAGGATCCGGCGATCTCCGACCTCGCCCTGTTGGCCCTGGTGGCCTGGATGCGGGGCAAGGACGAAGAGAGTCTCCGCTGCATTCGGGAAGCGCTTGAAGTCGCCCACGAACTCAAACGACCGTTCGATCTCGCCTATGCCCGGTGTTTTACTGCAATGTTCCACAATATGCGCCGAGAGCCGAAAGCCGCGGCGGCGCATGCGGCGGAGGCCATCGATTTGGCCGCCCAATACGGCTTCGATATCTGGCTGGCCGCGGGCACGTTGCACGCGGCGATCGCGCAGGCAGCGCTGGGTCAGGCCGCGCAGGCAACTGTTGTCATGGAGAAGACGCTCGAGGCGTGGCAGGCCGCCGGCGCCGGCCTCAATCAGTCGTTTTTTCTCGCGGGTCTCGCGGAAGTGCATCTTGGTAACCAGGAGTTGGAGGCTGCACTCAGTGCCGTCGACCGGGCAATCGATCATGCCGCGCGTCACCGGGAGCACTTTTACGATGCGGTCTTGTTTCGACTGCGCGGTCAGTTGCGCAGCGAAAGCCGCGGGGACCTGTCCGACCGGGGGGAAGCCGACCTATTGCACGCCATCGATGTGGCACGCACACAAGGTGCCCGCATGTTTGAGCTTGAGGCCCGCGCCAGCCTGCACAGGTGGCGTATCCGCTCGGGAAGACCTGATCCGCATCAACAGAAACTGCAGTCGCTTTATCAAGACCTCGTACGTGACTGCGCCAGCACCGTGCCGATCCGTGAGGTGGGTATGCTGCTTGAGCAGAGCGTTCACCCTGAGAACGATGCGAGCGTCGACTCGTCGTCCGCGGTTTGATTTAGACCTATGGTTTTGGGCCGCATCCTGACCATCGTTCATCGTCCACTTCGCCGTCACCGCCGGTCTGTTCCAGGCGCTGATGCATCCTGCGTCTCGGGCCCGGGTCGACATCGTCTCGGAGGATGCCGTCGAGACCCAACACCAGGTCCGGTCCGTAGACACTGGCCGGTGTTTGAAACCCAGCCCTGAATTCCCCGGACAAGAGCCGTGTGGTGATGGTCAGCGCGATGCCAGGCGTGACGCTGTAGCCGTCCGGAGTGCGGAGCCTTGACTGCGCGCATTGCCGCCATGGGTCCTCGGCCTCGGCGACGATCACGCGGCTCGCCGCGGCGCGTTCTGCGTCCGATGGTGCTGCAGGCCAGAGTTTGGTCTGCCACTGCAACACGCGACCAGTCAGCGGCAGACGCATCGGCAGAGCAAACCAGGCGCCCGCTTGATACAGCACGCGCGCCAAGGCGTTCGCTTCCGCATAGACCTCGATGTTGGGAATCCCCGTCGTTTGGTAAGCCGTGAAGACATCCGGCCAACTGAGGGCCGTACTGAGACTGTCACCATTGCCAAAGTCGAAATTGCGCTCCAGACGGCCCACCCGCACGCTACTGAGCCTGCCGTTGCGACAGACGCTGACGCCCTCTCGGACCAGCCCGAGCATGGCGCGCAGGGTGCCGCGTGAGTACAGATCGGTGCGCGATACGGCGATGCGCAGGTACTTGGCCTCCGGCATTCGGTTGGCCACGTGCGCCGCCAGGCAATCCGATGCGGCGACGACGAATCCGACTCCCGGCATCAGCATGATTTCGCGGGAGCGTGCTTCGGCGTCGCTGCGGTGAACATCCAGATAGACCGGCAGCTCACCGGACAGATCCAGATAGTGGGTCTTGGTACGCAGGCAGGCGTCGACCATCGGTCGAGCCGTGGCCGCATAGGGGCCGGCCACGTGCAACACGACACCGACGTCGGACAGGGCGGTGTCGATGGACGACGGCTGGGTCAGGGCGGCGACTCGCCACGGCATCCCCAACGACTCCGCCAGGGGCCGAAGGCGGTGAGCGTCGCGCCCCGCAAGCACCGCATCGATCCCGAGAGTCCGCGCGCGTCTTGCGACCAGCCGCCCGGTGAATCCGGTCGCGCCGTAGATCAAGAGCCGCTGATGCATGGTCGTTCCGACACGCGCCGACTATTGCTGGTCAATGTACCGCCAGGCGTCCGCGAACTCCGCGAGATCAGCGTGCCGTTCCGCGATACGATTTCGCGCTGCGCTGCCAACTGAGTCGATCCGTGAGCAGATCTAGGGCTTGACGGATCCCGTCTTGCGGTCAAGACGCGGGTTGTCCCTGTTTTCCCATTGTTCGCTCAAGACGGTCTCGATCACCACCTGAAGTTCATCAAGGCGCGTCAGAGACTCGCGCGCCTGACTGCGTGACAACCGGCTACAGCCGTCCGCGGCCGATTTTAGGCGGTCTCCCAGCAGTCTGTGGCAGGCGTCGACCAAAGCCAAGAGTTCCTCGTTGGACATCGAGTCGGCGATCGTACTTGGGGGCGCTGACGCGAGCAGTGATTCAAAGGAGCGGCCGATTGATGCCGTCAACGGCTGGTCCAGCAGCTTCCGTTCCTTCTGCGGTAGCTTGGAGACCAGTTCGAGGATGACAGACAATTCTTGGGTGAGCGCGTGGTGCAGCCATTGCTCCGTGTCTTCTCTGAGGCGCTGCGAATCGGGTTGCGAATCGGGCTGCGAATCTCCCAATTCGGTACCCACGGACGTGTAGCCGCCGCCCTTGAGCCCCGGACCATCGCGGCCGCTCGATCCGTCTGTGCCGGTATCGGTCGACCAGGGCGGCATCGAAGTCCATTCGCCGTCTTGATCGCGCCAGCACAGCACACTGCCGAGCGCCTCCTCGACGGACGCGCGCATCCAGAACGGATGCATCGGCTGCAGAGTCTGTGCGACGGCGCCCGCTCGCGAGTCGATGTGCTTCATCTCGAGCCCGAGGGTCTCTGCGATCGGCTGGCCCGGATACTTGTGCAGACGCACGTGAATGCGTTCCTCGATCTCCCGGAGGTCGTAGACGGCCTTGATTGACCGAGTGGTGTGGACCATGGCTTGATAGCAAGCCTTGTCGACCTCCGCGGCGTCGCGATACTGCTTCAGCGTGATCCAATTGATCGGGCCTTCTTGGGCCAGTATCCGCCGCGCCAACGCCTTGGCATCTCGGATCTCATCGGCTTGCTCCCTTTTGATGTGGGACTTGCGCTTCAGGTCCCGCCCCAGGGTTGCCCCCCAGCGCTCGGCCATCAGTCGCCAGCCGACGTCGTCGTTGGCGGGAAGGCAGTCGAGTCCGTCGATCTCGATCAAGGTGCGCTGCTTCGCTTCCTGACCGAGGTGCATCGCGGGGAATACCTCCGTCCCAACGCGCAAGAGCTTGCGTTCCGCGACCGGACCGGATTCCGACAGCCAGCGATCCGGAGGGCTCTCGATACTCGCCCGCACGGTGGGTCGACCGTTGACTTCACGGTCGGTTATCGCGGCCCTGCCGCTGCTGGCGAACACGAAGGGCGAGACGACAGCTAGCCCCACGAGTTCATCGTCATGGAACCATTTGACGGGCACGCAGAATGAGACCTCCTTGTCCGCCCACCAGCCGATATTGTTGGTCTCCGACCACATGCCGCCCAACTGCTCACCGAACAGATTGACCAGCAGATACACGTAGGAGCCGGCCAACTCGAAGCGG
>JBATTL010000796.1:0-2808 GCA_049670525.1 Thiohalocapsa sp.
GAATCTTTGTTCGAAAGCATCCCGCCGGCTGAGACGCCGGCCGGCTCGGCCATCGTCCGCGCCGCCGAGGCGCTGACCGGCCAAGCCGCGGAGGCCGTCAGCTTCGGCACTGAGGCGCCGTTCTTCAACCAGCTCGGCATGGAGACTGTGGTGCTCGGGCCCGGCGATATCGACCAGGCGCACCAGCCGGACGAGTTCCTTGCCCTGGACCGTATCGAACCGACCCTGACCCTGCTCAAACGTCTGATCCGGCAATTTTGCATCGACGCATAGATCCGACGGCGCCGGTTCAAATCCGGAGCATGCGCCGTTATCTGGGCGCACTAGTATTGGTGCACCCGGCGGCCGGCGGCACCGACGCTGAGTTCCCGGCACCATGGCTGGGGCCAAACATGATCGCGCCAAATAGATCAGAAGCCGTGGCGCAAATCACTCTCGGCACAGCGCCTCGCGCCGACCGACGCGCTCGCCGCAGCGACCCAGTTTCCGCCGGTGCCCGTACGACCGCGCGCGACGAGGGCTGACCGGTTTCCGCTGTTAGCGGTCGTGCCGCGATCTGGTGGATCCAGCGCCTGGATAGTGGCGGCGCGCGGGCTTTCTTGCCAACTCGGGCATCGCTAGACCCGCCAGCGCCATCAACGCGTCGATCTCCTCGTCCGTGAGTTCGCGCCATTGACCAGGAAGCGGGCGGGCGCCGAGGATGACATTGCCGAAGCGCACGCGTTTGAGGCGGCTAACCTCACAACCGGCAGCCTCCCACAGCCGACGTACCTCGCGGTTGCGGCCCTCGCACAGCAACACATGGAACCATTGGTTGGCCCCGCTGCCGCCGGACTCGACGATCTCCTCGAAACGTGCGGGACCGTCGTCGAGATCCAGACCGTTGACCAACTGCTTAAGCGTTGCGTCGGCGACATGGCCGTGGATGCGCACAGCGTATTCACGCTCGATGCGCCGTGATGGATGCATGAGCCGGTTGGCCAATTCGCCGTGATTGGTGACCAACAGCAGACCGGCCGTGTTGAGATCGAGCCGGCCGACTGCGATCCAGCGTCCATCGCGAACGCGAGGCAAGCGACGAAAGATGGTGGGCCGCCCTTCGGGATCGCGGCGGGTGACCACCTCGCCCTCGGGTTTGTGATAGGCCAGTACCACCGGTCTGGAACTGCGTGGCGCACGACGCTTGACGTCCGCACCATCGACACGAACACGGTCCGCGGGAACGACTCGGTCACCCAGCTTGGCGAGTTGTCCGTTGACGCGCACACGCCCATTTCGTATCCATCCCTCGATCTCGCGCCTCGAACCCAGCCCAGCCTCGGCAAGTGTCTTCTGCAATCGCACGGGTTCAGCGGCAGGTAACGGTGCGTTTCGGCCTGGGCCAACCTGTGGTCTACGCCGATCGGTCATGGGTCTGGTCTCCAGGATCGTCGCTGCGGTTATCGTCAAGTTCATTGATGAGCGAGATGCCGACGCCAGCGGTGCCGCTGGTTCCGGTCGCCGTCCCGAGGTCCGATTCCATTTTCCGGGTCTGGTCCGACAGCTCGGCGGCGTCCGATCGGTCCGGACCGTCTGCGCCGCCCTCCAGGTCCAGCGCGTCGGCGAAGAAGGATGGGTCGCGGATCTCCGCCAATGATGGCAGATCGTTCAGCGAGCGCAGCCCGAAGTAGTCCAGGAATCGACGCGTGGTGGCATACAAGGCCGGACGGCCGGGCACATCGCGATGGCCGACGATACGGACCCATTCCCGCTCGCTCAGCGTCTTGACGATCTGCGTGCTGACAGCGACGCCGCGGATGTCTTCGATCTCGCCGCGGGTGATGGGCTGACGGTACGCGATCAGGGCCAGGGTTTCCAGCAGGGCACGTGAGTAGCGCGCGGGCTTCTCCTCCCACAGCCGGCCGACCCAGGGCGCGACCTCGCGGCGGACCTGAATACGCCAGCCACCCGCAACCTCCGCCAACTCGATGCCGCGGCCCTGATAGTCGTCGGCGATGGCGGCAACGGCGTCGCGAATCTCATCGCGCGCTGGGCGCTGGTCATCCGGATAGAGACCCAGAATCTGATCCAGCGTCAACGGGCCGCCGGCCGCCATCAACGCGCCTTCCACCACCTGCTTGACCGGTGGCACCAATTGGGACAAAGCGTTGAGTGCCCTGGATGCCGGACGAAGGCTCCCGCTGGCCTGTTCCAGGTCGTCGGATGCGATCATATATCGGCCTGACGTAAACGCACATGGATCGGGGCATAGGGCTCTGACTGCACCAATTCCAAAGTCGAGGCCTTAATCAGCTCCAGGATCGCCAAGAAGCTAATCACGATGCCCGCACGACCCTCCTCTAAATCGAACAAAGCGATAAAGGGCACGAAGCCACCTTGCTGCGCACGTTCGAGCACCTGGGACATGCGCTCCCGCAATGACAGCGATTCACGCTCAACGCGATGGCTGGTAAAAAGGTCGGCGCGCTTGAGTACTTCGCGCAGGGCGATTAGCACGTCGCCCAGTTCCACCGCCGGCGGAATGCGCGGCGCATGGCCGGCGGGGACGTCGGCCTGAACCGAAAAGCAATCGCGCTCAAGCCGCGGCAACGCGTCGATGTCTTGGGCCGCCTGTTTGAAGCGCTCGTACTCCTGCAACCGCCGCACAAGCTCAGCACGCGGGTCGGCCTCCTCGTCGTCGGCGGTCTCCGGACGCGGCAGCAGCATGCGGGATTTTATCTCGCAGAGCATCGCGGCCATGACTAAATACTCCGCGGCGAGTTCCAGCTTGAGATCCTTCATCAGCTCCACGTACTCCATGTACTGGGT
>JBATTL010000797.1:0-25582 GCA_049670525.1 Thiohalocapsa sp.
GGCCAGTCCGGATAGTCCCGCGCCAATGACGATGACGTCTGGATGCAAGGTCTTTCTCCTCAGTGGAATCTCGCCGTTCAAGATCGGCTGATTGATCTGTCATCGTCGCAAGTGGCAGCCGAGAGACAGTATGGCACAGCAAGATGCGCTACCCCTTTGCCTCCACGCGCTGCTGGTCATCCTCCTCCACGCGCTGCTAGTCATCCTTAAAAAGCTCGGCGTTTACTTTGTTGATTCCCGTGCCGCCGGTCGATTGGCCAAACCGCGTCCGCAATGCCTTCGCATGATCGCTGATCGCCGCGCGCTTGTCCGAATCGATTCGTCACAGATGCGGCCCCACCAGCGCCGTGCGTGGATGTGAAGCAAGCCGTGCCAAGTGTCGGCCCGGAAAGCCCCTAAACGAGTTCTTGAACGGGCAGGCTTCGTCGGCGACGGATTGCTTGGAATCATACCGGCATCGGCTGCAATAGCTACCCATGCGCTTTATGCAGGCACCGCTGGCGGCCTTGGGTTTATTTGCCAGTGGACCGCCGTCGGCACATTGGCTCGTGCTCAGCGTATCAGGCGCCTCTGCCCATTCAACGACCCGGGCGAATATGGCCCCGATACCGTCTGTGCCTGATACCGTGCATGCGCTCGAATCGCTCAAGGCAGCCCGGCGCGTTGGGCAAGCGCGATTCCAGTAAGCGCATGATGGTGCGCGTGATGGCGTCCGGCTCCAATCCCAGGGGCTCCGGCAGGGCGTCCAGGCCGCACATTGCAAGCGCTTGCCGTGGTCCTTGTTACAATTCCATGCGCCGCCGGTCGGTCACCACCGTGGTCAGACGTTGACGGCGGCTCGCTCGTCGCGCGGCCGATAGGCCACTTGGCGTGCGAACAGCGCGCGGACCGCGTTGATGTGGTCGGCCTCGGGGCACGTCTTATCCGGGCGATAGCGCTTGACACGTGCGAAGCGTAGCGCTAGCCCGGCCGGGTACTGGCGGCTCTGCTGGAGCTCGTTGAAGGCGATCTCGACAACAAGCTCCGGACGCACATGGACCACATGCCCGTTGCGGCCGATCTCGCGGGCGAGCAGTTGTTCGGTTTGCCAGTCCAGCAGGTAATCGGTCAACCCCTTGAATGTCTTACCGAGCATCAGGTATCCGCCGTCCTGGTCGCGGACGCCAAGGTGCAAGTTGCTCAACCGGCCGGCACGCCGACCGCTGCCCCATTCGGCGGCGAGCACCACCAGGTCAAGTGTATGCACTTGTTTTATCTTGAGCCAATGACTGCCGCGGCCGCCGGCGGCATACGGGGCGTCGCGGTCTTTGGCCATCAGTCCCTCGTGTCCGGCGGCGAGCGCTGCCGTCAGAAAGGCCGCGGCCTGGTCAGGTGTCCTGTCCGTCTGTCGAGGAATGATGAACGACGATGGCACCGAGTCCGCCAGCGCGCTGTGACGGACACCGGTCGCGCTATCGATCAGTGTCTCCCCTCCGCAGGCGAGACAGTCGAAGCAGAACAATGTGAGCGGCAGCTGCGACCGCAGTTGGGGATCATCGCCATGGCGGCCGAAGCGACGCATCGTGGTCTGGAATGGCAGTGGGCTGCCGTCTGACGCCAGGGCCAAGGTCTCTCCGTCGATGACCAGTTCCGCCTCCGACAATGCACTGATGGCCGCGACGATCTCCGGTAACGCCGTGGTCACGTCGTTGCCTTGGCGACTGAACACCCGCACCTCGGCGCCGCGCTTATGGATCTGAACGCGTGCGCCGTCGAGTTTGTACTCCAGGATGGGCTGGCGGATACGAGCCAGTGCGTCGGCGATGTCATCGGCGGGTTGCGCCAGCATTGGCTGGATGGGCCGAAACAGGATCAGCCCGACTTGAGCAAGACCTGCCTGCCCGTCTCGGCGGGCAACTGCGGCGACCTCGGCTACGTCGGCGCACAGCATCCAGGCGCGGCGGACCGTCGCTGTCTCGATGTCGAAGGCTTCTGCGATGGCGTCCACGACCAGCGACGCCAGCGCCCCCTGACGCAACTCACCCAGTAGGAGACGGGCGAGGAACCCCTGCTCGTGTTTGGTCGCGGCCGCGAAAAGAGCGGCGAGCACGCGAGCGCGGCGGGCTTTGCTGCCGTCTCCGGTGATGGCCCCGATGTCCGCCAATCGCTGGCAGGCCTCCGGCAGCGTCAGACTGGGCGTGGAGCGGGGCGGTGTTGTCGACGCGGTTCGCACCAGTGCCGGACCGACCCCAAGTTTGTCTTTGCCGGTCTCGCCGGTGAGCCATAAGGCGGCAATACCCACTCCGTCGGGACTGCAGGTCCGTAAGAAATCGGCCAGCCGGTTGGTCTTGGCAACGCGTGAGCGGGTTGCGGCAAGCTCTGCCGAGACCTGCGCAAGGGCGGCGAGACGCATCATGCGGGATAGTCTGGCCCCAGGCGATTTCTGTCAATCGCCTTAGTGATATTGCTCGGTGGTGTAGTGACCTGGCTCATGGCGCTTGTGGCGTTTCATGCCGCGCTCGTCGAGCCAGGCACGCACGTCTTTGATCATCGCAGAGTTGCCACAAAGCATCAGATGGCTGTCGTCGGCGTTGATTTCGATGCCCGCCTTGTCCTGAATGCTGCCGTTTTCAATCAGATTGGTGATGCGGCCTTGCAACGCGGTCTCGCTGGAATCGCGGGTCAGCGCCGTGATGTATTGGAAGCTACCCTCGTGGGCGGCCTGGATTTCGGCGAGGGTTTCGCCGTAGGAGAGTTCGCCGGCGTTGCGGGCACCGTGTACAAGGATCACGCGCTCAAAGCGCTCCCACGGGGCGGCTGTCTTTAGGATCGAGAGATAGACTCCGAGCGCAGTCCCGGTCGCGAGCATCCATAGGTCTCTGCGCGACACCACATTGTCGAGTGTGAACATGCCGCTTGCCTTGTCCGCGACCCAAATCTGATCTCCCAGCTCTAGCTCTGACAACTTCGGTGTCAGCGGACCTTCCGGAATCTCGTTGAAGTAGATCTCCAGCGGGCGCTCGCTGGGCGCGTTGACCAGAGAGTAGGGTCGGCCGACGCGCTCGCCGTCAACCTCAAGGGCTAACTTGATGAACTGGCCAGCGGCGAAGTCCTGCAACGGTGCGTCGATCTGGAGGCTGTACAACGCTTGGGACCAGTGCCGCTTGCCCGATACCCTGCCTTCAATCCAGGTAGTCATTGGTGTTCTCCTGCTAGCTGTCGTCGGCCTGAGATTGGTTCCAGAATCAACGAATAAAAGCCTGAGTGAGCTTTGTTAACGCGTGCCCTGGTCCCGCTTTGACTAGCAACCCGTTGGCGTTGCGATCTGCCTCAGGGCGCACCATATCGGCCTCGGTCCAACATTTGCTTAAATTTTCGTTGGCACGATACACGAGGTGCGATCATGAGACGGCTCTACCTGGCCACACTGCTCTTGGGAGGATTCCTGATGACCGAGACTGCGACCGCGACCACCGCCTGCGCTCCGGCGCTCGACTTCGAGAAACGCCGACTCGCCGGAGACGAGTCCGTGCGCCTGTGCGATGCCTACCAGGGCAAGGTCGTCCTGATCGTCAACACCGCCAGTAAATGCGGTTTCACCGGCCAGTACGAAGGGCTTGAGGCGCTGTACGACAAGTATGGAGACCGTGGTCTCGTCGTTCTGGGCTTTCCGTCCAATGACTTCGGTAATCAGGAGCCCGGCAGTGAAGAGCAGATTCAGCAGTTCTGCCGGCTCACCTACTCGGTGCAGTTCCCGATGTTTGAGAAGACAAGCGTCAAGAAGGGCTCCGCGGATCCGTTGTTTAAATACCTCGCGGAGCAAGCTGGCGCCTACCCGAAGTGGAACTTCTACAAGTACTTGATCGATCGAGACGGCAACGTCGTGGACTACTTCTCGAGCATCACGTCGCCGAAGAGCAAAAAGGTCGTCAGTGCCATCGAGCGGCTGCTGTAATAGTCGCCACCAAGCTCCGATCGTGCTGGATACGGTCCACCTCGGCGGCGACAACTGCAGCGGCTCTCGGGGATCGCGAAGTACCCCGTGAGTGAGCGGCCATTGGCGGTGCGATGCCGACTGCGATCGATCTCCAACATTCCGAGCCAAGGGTTTTCGTCCACTAGCGGACGTTGTCGGGGTTATCGTCGTCATCACTGACCCCCGCCCGCGGACCTTCCGCCTGGCCAGAATTGCGGACGACACGATAGTCCACTTCAACCGACGATTTCGCAGCCTCACATCCAGCGGTCGCGGCGGCGAAGGAGTCCGGAAGAGCTGGCGCGGACTATTCTGAGACCATCTGGCGGGAGAACTTGAGTATCCACACGCGCCGGTAGACTCGCGGATCGCGCGAGTCTACCCGTCAAAGCAAAACCCGTTCTACGCCACCCGCTCGCACTCTTTCGATAAACCGCTGCTGCCAGCCGACGCCGAGCAGCTGCTTGGCCAGTTCCACGACGATGTAGTCGGTCTTGAGCCCCGTCTCGTCGGTGTACTTGGCCAGGCCCTGCTGGCAGGCGGGGCACGAAGTCAGCAGTCTGATCTCGCCCGCGTTGACTCGGTCTTTGCCCGTGAGTGCCTGGATGCCTTGGGTGAGTTCTTCCTGCTTGCGGAATCTGACCTGATTCGCGATGTCGGGCCGCGCCGTGCCGAGGGTACCGGCCTCGCCGCAGCAGCGATCGGACAGCGATACGGACTGGCCCATCAGCTTGGACGCGACCGAGGTCGGCTCATGGGTCTTCATCGGCGTGTGACAAGGATCGTGGTAGAGGTACCGCGTGCCCGTCACGTCTTTGATCCCGATGCCCTTCTCCATCAGGTATTCATGAATGTCGAGCAACCGGCAGCCAGGGAAGATGCGCTCGAAGTCGTACTTGAGCAACTGATCTATACAGGTGCCGCAAGAGACGATGACGGTGCGAATATCGAGATAGTTGAGCGTGTTGGCAACGCGGTGGAACAGGATTCGATTCTCCATCGTGATGCGATGACCGCTCTGCTCCTGACCAGCGGCACGCTGGGGATAGCCGCAACAGAGGTAACCTGGCGGCAGGACGGTTTGAACGCCCTGGTCGAACAGCATCGCAAGGGTCGCCAGACCGATGTCGGAGAACAGCCGCTCCGAGCCGCAGCCGGGGAAATAGAACACCGCTTCGGCCTCGTCGCCGAGCCCGTTTTCAAGCCCCTGTTCAACCAGGGACGGATCACGCAGGATCGGCACCTGGGTCTTGTCTTCCAGGCCCAATTCGTGGCGGAAGGTGCGCTTGGGCAGTTCCACCCGGATGGATCGACTAACCAACTGCACCGCTTGTCCCACGGGGTTTGGCTTTCCGGTGCTGGAGCCGGGGCGCTTGGTGGGCTGGTCGGTGAGTTTGAGGCCCTTTGCCACAGCGTTTGCGAGGTTGAGTCCGGCAAAGCCCCAACGCGCGAGACCCTTGCGCATGACGTGAATGGCGCTTGCATTCTGGGTATTGAGAAAGGCCATGGCCGCGGCTGCGCCGGCGCTGCTGCGCTTCTTACCGCGATCGACCAGGATGCGGCGCAAGCGCATGGTCACGTCGCCGTAGTCGATATCCACCGGGCAGGGATTCAGGCACTTGTGGCAGATGGTGCAGTGATCGGCGACGTCGTTCATTTCGTCGAAATGGCGCTCCGACAGACCGCGCCGCGTCTGTTCCTCGTACAGGAACGCCTCGATGATCAGCCCGGTACCCAGGATCTTGTTGCGTGGCGAATAGCTCAGGTTGGCGCGTGGCACATGCGTCATGCATTTGGGCTTGCACTTGCCACAACGCAGACAGTGTTTGACATCGTCGTTCAGCGCGCCGAGCTCGGTCTCTTCGAGGATGATGGCCTCTTGGGCGACCAGCCGCAGCGACGGGGTATAGGCGCCATCCAGACCGGAGTCCGGCGCCAGCTTGCCGGGATTGAAGCGGTTGTGGGGGTCCACGCGGCGCTTGTAGGCAGCAAAGGCCGCCAGCTTTTCCGGTTCCAGATAGCGCACCTTGGTGAGCCCGATACCGTGCTCGCCGGAAATAACACCGCCGAGCTCGGTTGCCAGCGCCATGATTCGGTCCACGACGCGATCCGCCTCTTGCAGCATGGCATAGTTGTCGGAGTGCACCGGGATGTTGGTGTGCACATTGCCGTCGCCCGCATGCATGTGCAGTGCGACGAATAGCCGCGCGTCGCGCGCCTGTCGATGGATCGCGTCGAAGCGTTCACGTACACCAATCATGTCCTGACCCGCGAACAGTTCGCAGAGCCGATTGCCGACCTCCTTGCGGTAACTCTGCCGCAGGTCGCGGCGCAACATCAGGTCGAGCAGGCTGTCGGCGTCTCTTACCTGCGTGCGCTCGGGCTCCCGCAGCAGGTTCAGGTGCTCGATGGCGGGCGCGTCCAGCAATTCCAGAATCTGATGCCAACGATGACGCGCCTGATCCACGACCTGGAGGGCCGCCTCGCGTTTCGCGGATAGGATCGCATCGGCTTCGTCCGAGCTGTCGTACTCACCGGCCGGACGCGCCTCGGCAAGCGGACCGGCCAGGTACTCGACAACCGCGGCCATGATCGCGTCCTTGTTGCGGATGGACTGCTCGACGTTGATGCGCTCGATACCGCGGCTGTAGGCGCTGAGCTCAGGCAGCGGGATGACCACGTCCTCGTTGATCTTGAACGCATTGGTGTGGCGCGAGATCGCCGCTGTGCGGGCGCGGTCGAGCCAGAAGCGCTTGCGTGCATCCGCGCTGATGGCCACGAAACCCTCAGCGTCCCGCTGGTTGGCCAGCCGAATGACCTGGTCAGCCACGGTTGCGACGGCATCCTCGTCGTCGGAGACCAGATCCGCGATCAGCACCATCTTCGGCAGTTCGCGCCGGTTGGCCTTGGTCGAGTAACTGACGGCGCGCACATAGCGCTCGTCGAGATGCTCCAGACCGGCGACCTGCACCTCGGCCCGCGCATCGACGAAATCCTTCACCTCGACGATGGCGCGCACCGCGCGGTCCAACTCCGTGCCGAAGAACTCCAGGCAGACCGTGCGCACATGGTCCGGCATCCGATGCAGAATGAAACGGGCCGAGGTGATGATGCCGTCGCAGCCCTCCTTCTGCACGCCGGGCAAACCGGCCAGATACTTGTCCGTCACGTCCTTGCCCAGACCGAGCTTGCGGAAACCGCTGCCGGGCATCTCCAGTAGCTGCGGCACCCCCTTGGGCGTAACGCCATCGGGGGCGAATCGGGTGACGCGAAAACGCACCAGATCGGCATCATGGATCTTGCCAAGATTGTGTCCCAGGCGTTGCACCGCGAGCCAGTCCGCATCCGGTGTGACCATGCGCCAGGAGGCCAGGTTGTCGAGCGCCGTTCCCCAGAGCACGGCCTTCTTACCACCGGCGTTCATCGCGACATTGCCTCCGATACAGGAGGCATCCTGGGAGGTGGGGTCAACGGCAAACGCAAGACCATTGGCATCGGCAAGGTCCGAGACCCGACGCGTAACCACGCCGGCACCACAGCGCACCGTCGGAATCTCGATTGCGCCCCCAGACATCTCGACATCGGGCAGCACCACGCGCTCGACACCGGACAGGTCCTCAAGTTTCTCGGTGTTGATAACCGCGGTGCGTGCGCTGAGCGGGACCGCGGAACCGGTGTAGCCGGTACCCCCGCCACGCGGGATCAGCGGCAGGCCACAGTCGATACAGGCGGCCACGATGGGAGCGACCTCGGCTTCGCTGTCCGGCGTGATCACGACAAAAGGCATTTCCACACGCCAGTCCGTCGCATCGGTGGCGTGGGAGACCCGTGCCAGTCCACCGAAGTCGACGTTGTCCTCGCGCGTGATGCTGGCGAGACGCTTGCGGATGCGTTCGCGCAGGCTCTTATCCCGGTCGAACTGCGAGGCAAATGCAGCAACCGCCGCGCGGGCCGAAGCGAGCAGATCGGCCGCCATCGCGTTATTGTTCAGGCGTTGTTCGAATTGGTCGAGGCGGTGGTTCAGCGCATCCACCAGCAGACGGCGCCGTTTCGGGTCCTGGAGCAGATCGTCTTGCAGGTAGGGGTTGCGCGTGACGACCCACATGTCGCCGAGCACCTCGAACAGCATGCGCGCCGAACGTCCGGTGCGCCGCGAGCCTCGCAGCGCTTCGATCAAACGCCAATTGTCTTCACCCAAAAAGCGGATGACGATCTCGCGATCGGAGAAGGAAGTGTAGTTATAGGGGATTTCGCGTATGCGGCTGGCGGGTCCTTGATCAAGGGCCTGCTGGGCGCCCTGGCGGACGGATGGCTGGGGCGCCGGCGACTGGAACTCTGGGGGCATGTCGGGTTTCGGTTTTGCTGCGGTGCATCAATTCTACCCCACCGGCATCGGGTACCCGCATTGATATCCGCGGCCGAAAACCTCGGACCGCAACGGGTTTGGACATTCGAGCCTCGCTCGAATGCCCGACAACGGGGAATACGATGCAGGTCATTGGCGCGACGCGCTTCGGGCATGCCTGGGCTGAGGAATCGCCTAAGCGTTCGCACCAATCTGGCCTGCCCGGTCCGAGACCGCGCGCTTCAGTGCATCGACACGTTTCGAAATCCAATTCTCCGGCGGAACGACGTCGTCGATTCCAAGCGACTCAAAGCGCTTTCTGACCTGTTGGTTCAGGCCCGCCAGGTAGACTCGGCAACCTTGGTGGGCAGCCTCACGGATCGCGGATTCCACCGCCAGGGCCGCCGTCACGCCAACATGGGGTACGTCGGTCAGATCGACGACCAGGCTGCGTGCGCCAGTCAGGGCGTACTGCTGCCGGGTCACGGCCTTCGCGGCACCGAAGATTAACGGACCGCTGAGACAGAGCATGGCCACGCCATTGCTCGGATCACCAATGATCTTCTTTTCCTCTGGCAGGGCGTTGTCACACTCGGGCTCGTCCGCGCCTCCGGGCAGACCGATCAGGCGCACCTCTTCGGACTGAAGGTCCGCCAGCCGGCGAATGGTCAGGACATTGGCCACGAACAGACCAATACCGACGGCGGTGATCAGGTCGATGAACACGGTCATCGCAATGACGCCATACATGATCAATGCGCCACGCATAGAAACCTTATGGGCGCGGCGGAGGAAGGCCCAGTCGATGATGTCGATGCCGACCTTGATTGCGATACCAGCTAGTACCGCCTTGGGGATGATCTCGACGAGACCGCTCGCGCCGAAGACCACCACGGCCA
This sequence comes from Thiohalocapsa sp., assembly GCA_049670525.1. Taxonomy (GTDB): domain Bacteria; phylum Pseudomonadota; class Gammaproteobacteria; order Chromatiales; family Chromatiaceae; genus Thiohalocapsa. The sequence goes on from JBATTL010000797.1 coordinate 9,200, forward strand.
GGATTAGCGCGCGAATTAGGCCGGACATTGCGGAGCGGGCGCCGGTCTGGATATTCACGACCGTACCCATAGTCGCGCCCGCACCGGGCAGGCCCCCAAAAAGCCCCGAGGCCAGGTTACCGAGACCTTGGCCGACCAGTTCCTTGTCGGAATTATGGTTGGTTCGCGTGAGGCTGTCGGCGATGACCGACGTGAGCAGCGCGTCAATGGCACCGAGCATTGCGAGGACGAGCGCATTAACGAGGATGGTTTGCCATTGGTCCGCGCTGAAGGTCGGGATCTGTATGGACGGCAGACCGCCCGGGATCTCGCCTATCGCGCGATATGCGCCGCTGCCGAGGACGAATAATGCAAGCAGCGTGCCAACCACCAGCGCCAGAAGTTGCGGCGGCACAAAACGGCGGAAACGCTTCGGCATCAGAAACAGAATAGCCAGAGCAATAACACCCAACGCCGTCTCACCTGGCTTGAACTGGGACGCCAATTCCGGCAATGCCGCCAGGGAGCCCATGACGCCGCCCCCAGGGGACGCATAGCCGAGCAGCGCCGGCATTTGAATGATGATCAGGATAAACCCGATGCCGGACATGAAACCGGAGATGACGGTGTACGGCATCATGGTCACGTAGCGGCCGAGCTTGAGCAGCCCGAAGGTGATCTGGAACAGCCCGGCCAGCATCACCGTGGTGAAGGCCATGGCCATGCCGTTGTCAGGATTCGCGGCCATCATCGTTGTGATGACGGCGGTGAACACCACCGTCATCGGCCCGGTAGGTTCGGAGATCAGCGTCGGCGTACCACCAAACAGTGCGGCGAACAGCCCGACCAGCACGGCGCCGTAGAGTCCTGCCTCGGCACCAGCGCCGGACGCGACACCGAAGGCCAATGCCATGGGCAGCGCGATGATCGCAGCGGTGAGGCCGCCGAAAAGGTCACCTTTGAGGTTGTTAAGGCCAATCTCGTTGAAGATTCGCATCGCGTGCTCCGCTATGGGGCAATTCCAAGACAACGGTGGATCTTGGGGCCTGCAAACCCAAAAAGAAAATCGATCAGAAATATCGAAGTGATAGATAAAACTCTATGATTTCGTGCGATAGTCGGCGGTGCCCGATCTGGAGGCAAGAGAACTGACGGCGGCAGGTGAGAACTGGAGGCCGTCGCTTACGTGAGTCGTACGACAGTAACCTCTCGATACCCACGTAGACATCGACGTTTGATCTCACCGCCTGGCGCCTCGGTCGGGCCAAGCCGCTATCAACCCAACGCCTGGGAGATCTCTAGGAGGCTGTCCGACTTAGCCCGCCAGGTGGCGTTATCGACCGAAAGTCGGTCAATAATTGGCCAAGAGCAGCGCGCTACGCTAAATTTGACGATTTCGTGCGATTCGAAATCGTCAAAATTATGGTAGACGCGCATCGAGACCCTAAGTCGGACAGCCTCCTAGATGTCGGAAACGACCTTATCGTAGAACGCCAGGAAATCGTCGGGGGTCGGGCCTTCGCGCCATTCGATGGCAGCGCGGGGGTGCTGGTTGAGCTGCCCGGTGATGTTGTAAGGAACGAGCGGGCCCCATTCGATCTTCTGGCGCAGCGGCGTGATGTGATGCTGGATCACGTCAATGATTGGGCGCACATCGAACTTGGGGTTGCGCAGGAAGCCGAGCAGTAGTTCCGTGTGGCAATTGCCGGCGCCGCGGCCGAAACCATAGATGGTGGAGTCGACCCTGTTGCAGCCGAGGATGATGGCCTCGATGGTGTTGGCAAAGGCAAGCTGAAGATTGTTGTGGGCGTGGATGCCGACATCCTTACCGGTGCCATCCAAGGCCCCCGCGTATTTGTGATAAAGGCGGTCAATCTGCTCGCGATACAGGTATCCAAAGCTATCGACAATGACCATGGTGCTGGCCGGCGTGTCCACAATAGCGTCAAGGACGGTGTCGATCTCGGTCTCGGTGATGTTCGAGACCGCCATCAGGTTGGCGGTGGTCTCGTAGCCCAGCTCGGAAGCATGGCGGATCATGTCCACCGCCTCGGAAACCTGGTGCGCATAGAAGGCCACCCGAATCATACTCAGCGGGCTGTCGACGGCCGGCACGAGCTCGGTGTCCCAGTCGCTCTTGCCGGCGTCCGCCATGGCGGCGAGCCGAAGTCCGGTTGAATCGGCGTCGTGGTCTCCGACCACGCGCTGGAGATCCGCTTCGTCGCAATGCCGCCAAGGACCAAACTTGTCGACCGGAAAGGTCTTTTTCGAGTTCTTGTAGCCAATTTCCATGTAGTCGACGCCCGCGGCGACGCAGGCGTTGTAGACTGCCCGGACGAATTGATCATCGAACTGATGCGCGTTGACCAATCCCCCGTCGCGAACGGTGCAGTCCAAGACCTTGAGTTCGGGCCGATAAGTGATCCAGGGGGCCTTCTCTGACATCTTCATTCTCCGCGCTAATCTTTAACGCGCCATTTTGAGGGTTATCTCTCATGGCCGGCATTATCGCCGATCAGCTTAACCCGATCATCTAATTAGGGTCGCTGTTCCTCATCGTTACCAATTCAGGCCTAATCGGCGCCCGCCACAAACGGAGCGCCGACTCTGGGCCAACGGTATCCGCAGCGCGCGCGGGATCAGCCCTCGCGCTGCCGGTCCATCTGCGCCTTCAGCAGATCTCCGAGCGTGCCCTGGCCATCGCCACTCCCAGGGTTCGCGCGGTTGAGTTCCGGCGGAATCTCCGCCGGGGCGCTGTTGGGATCCAGCGACAGGCTGATGCGACGACGGTCCGGATCCATCTGCAATACGATGGCAGTGACCTGTTGGCCGGTGCTGAGCACCTCGTCTGGATGGTTGATGCGACGTCCGGCACCGAGCTCACTGATATGGATCATGCCCTCGATACCTGGCTCGATTTCGACGAATGCGCCGAACGTCTGGGTGCGCGTCACTTTCCCGTCGACACGGCTGCCGGTGCGGTAACGGTCCGCGGCATCTGACCAGGGGTTCTTGGCCAGCGCACGGATGGACAGCGCGATCTTCTCCGGTCGCTTCGGATCACCAGTCTGCTCAATCCGCAGGACCGACACCTCGACCTGCTGGCCCAGGTGCAGGACCTCTTCCGGGTGTCCGACACGCCCGAGCGCCAGCTCGCTGACATGCACCATGCCCTCGACACCACCGAGGTCGATGAAAGCACCGAAATCCTTCATGCCGGTGACGGTGCCGGTCATGATCGCGCCCTCCTGAAGCTGCTCGCGGGTCTCGACGGCCCGGGCGGCCTGCTCTTCCTCCAGCAGAGCGCGCCTCGAGACAACCAGGTTGGGCCGACGTCCGCCCTCGAACTTGGTAATGCGGAACGCAGCGCGCTCTCCGACCAGCGTTGACAGATCGTCGACAAATCGGATGTCGGCCTGGGACGCCGGGCAGAAGGCACGATGACCGGAGACCTGAACCTCGAGTCCACCCTTGATGGTGCCGGTGATATGCCCGTCGACGGGCAGCCCCTGCTGATAGGCGGCCTCGAGTTCTTCGCTGCCGTGGGGCTGATTGCCGTGTCGAGTGCCGAGAATCAGCGCGCCGGATTCGGCATCGACGCCAGTGACCATCGCGGTCAAGCGGTCGCCGACCCTGGCGGTAATCGCGCCGTCGGCCGCCCCGCGCAAGTTGTCGACATCCATAATCGCCTCGGCTTTGCCACCGATGTCGACGAACACCTGTTCGCTGCCGACGGCGATGATCGTGCCTTGCACCTGGTCGCCCGCCTTGGGCACAGAAGCAGAAACGGAATGATCCGTTTTCTCCAGCTCGCGCAGCAAGGCCTCAAAGTCGTTCTCGTCTGTCATGGTCTCTGCGCCTGTCCGCGGGCCGGTGCGTTCTTGATACTCGTTTGGGGTCGGGTGTTCAGTGATCATCGGCGTCCTTCGCGCAGGCTTGACAGGGCGCGTCGGTCTTGGCGCCGGAAGCCGACCGGACCTCGGTTTGAACGCCCGTCTTGATCACGGACAGGGTCTCGATTTCCGCTCGATAGTCGACAAAGTCCCGCATATGGGCACCCAAGCGTGCGGCCAGAATGGAGTCTTCCGACCTGCCCTGACCGTTGCTGTTTGCGATGGCGAGGTCTGGCGCGACCATCTCGATGGCGACGTAAGCCAGTAATCCCTCGGCGATCAGTTGGGTCGCTTGCGCGCGCCAGTCCGGGTTCGCCGTATCCAGGGCGGCAGATTCGTCGGCGCGCAAAACGCCGGCCTGCTCGGCCACCCAGGCATCAACAACGCGGCGGATTGAATCCGGTTCGGAGGGGAGATGAATAAGCATTCGGGTTGGATGAGGGTGCGCCGCCGCAGCGCTGCCGGAAATGCAGCGGAATACGCACCGGACCGCGTGCGACAACGCAGCATATTATCTCGTCTCAGGATCAGAGCGCCAGCGCGGCGTTGCGACAGTGGTGTGCGCTGTTGCTCAACACGAGCGAGCATGCCGGTGACGCGGCCGAATTCCGTGCCGAGACGGGTCTCGACCACGATGCCACGCCCGCGCCCACAAGCAATGTCGGTACCGGAATAGAACAGGTTGACGCGGTCTCCGATGGCGAGTTCGGCATCGACCAACGGCTCGTGCTTGCTCACGGCCACCGACTCACCGGTGAGCGCCGCCTCGTTTACCCGCAGATTCGCCACCTCTGTCAGTCGGGCATCCGCGGGCACCCGGTCGCCGGCCGCCAGCAGCACCTCGCCGAGGAATGCCGACAGGGTCACCGCGGGAGGATCGCAGCACTCAAGCCGTGAATCCGACCGGCGTCAGGCAGAGTTGCTCTGCCGCGCGCCGCCGCGCAAACGAACCGTCTCCGGTGCACCGAGGAACTTGGGTGCGCGGCCGGTGACGATGTCCAGCACGGCGATAACTCGGGCGATCACCTCGCGGGCACGGACCTTCATTAGTCCAGAATCATTCGGGTCAGCGGCGGCTAGCCCATTTGCGTCGATACCGAAGTGCCGCGCCAGAAAGATCGCCCGCTCGGCGTGGAAGCGCTGGCTGACGACGACGACGCGTTCAACGCCGAAGACCTCTTTTGCCCGCACCACGGAATCCAGTGTCCGAAAACCCGCATAGTCCAACGTGATGAACTCCGATGGCACACCGAGGGCCATCAGGTCTTCTCGCATCGAGATCGGCTCGTTGTAGTACCGGGTGGCATTATCGCCACTGACCAGGATGCCGCGCACACGACCGCTGTGGAACAATGCGGCGGCCGCCTCGATGCGGGCGCGATAGAACTGGTTGGGCCGCCCCTGATGGGTCCGAGCCGTCCCGAGCAGCAGTGCTACCGACGTCGGCTCGACTTGCGCGATGTCGTCGGCAACCGCCTTGCCGGCGCTGACCGAGACCATCAGGTCGATACTCAGGATCGCGCCCGCGGCCAGAAGCATCGCCAGGGACAACGACAGCAGCGCCCAACGCCAATGACGCCGTATTCGAGGCCCCGGTGCAGCATCGGACGCCCGGTCGGAGTCCGGACCCCGTTGCGACAACCTGGCGTCTTGCGGATCGGCTTTGCGATGCTCTGGCATAGTGTCAGACTTTAAACCCCTGTTACACTCTGTAACAGCCCCGGATCGTACGAAAATTGTTGACGTCTAGTGTTCAGCATAAAATTGTAGACTCAAACGGAAACAAGTGAAGCGAGGCGATACACCAGAGCAACGATGGCGCCCTGGCACTCGGGTGCCGGGTGCCGGGTGCTGCGACGAAAGGCGCAGACAGCGATGCAAACTAACCGATTGTTGGCGTGGAGTTTCTCGAGGCCGCTGCTTATCCCAGCTCATGAATGAACACCCGAGCGGCCGCCCCCTTAAGCCGTCTCGCCTCCTCGACAACGCGTTCATGATGGGTGAACAGAATGACTTGGGTCTTGGCTGAAAAATCAGCCAGGGTGTCCAGCGTGGCGCGGGACCGTTCGTCGTCAAATTGGATCAGGATATCGTCGACGATCAAGGGCAAGGGTTCCGAGTTTTCGACATAGTGGTCCAGCGTTGCTAACCGCAGGGCCAGAAAGAGCTGATCGCGTGTGCCCGTGCTCATGGCTTCGACGCGTAATCGTTCATTGTTCAGTCTCACGCCAACGAGAACCGGCTGATCAGACTCGTCAAAGTCCGTTTCAATCGTCGTCAGAGAACCGCAGGTAAGACTGCTGAAGTAGGCGCTGGCTCGCGTCAGGATCGGATCACGGTGCCTACGTCGAAAGCCCTCGATCTCATCACGCAGCACCCGCGCCGCAAGCCTGAGGCGCACAAATTTCTCGGCATGCCCTCGCAGCCCCGACAGCGTCTGTTGCGCCTGTTCCGCCAGCGCGGACGCCTCATCGGTTCCCGCCATCGACCGGAACTCCCGTTCGGCACTGAGCTTTTGCTCGAATTGTTCCTCTCGTGCAGGACGCAGTTCCTGATCGATCCGCTGGTTGAGTGCCATCAACTCCGCAAGAACCGCATCCCGATCAACTTCGGCTGCCTCCATCGCAAGTGCTTCAACGCTTCGGCCATCTCCACCCTCGACAAGCTCGCGCTCGACCTCGCGAAGTTGCTCGGCAAGCCGCTTACGCTCAAGGAAACGTGCTTCCACAGCCTGCAGCTCGTCCGCACAATCGCAACAGGCTTGCTGACAGAGCTCGCCCAGCACCTCATCCGCGGCGCGGACAACCGCATCGGCGTCTCGTGCCTCCGCTTCGGCCTGGCGCGCCTGGTTGTTTAGCTCGTCGAGGCGGCTGTTCGCCTCTCGCTGGGCAGTCAGCTTGGAACCGAGCTGGAGAATCGCCTCGCCGGCCGGGCGACCCGCGAGATCCGGAGCCAATCTGTCCACGAGGGAATTCACGTCGCGCTCGAAGTCGTCTGCTTCCTGGTCGATACCAAGGATACGAAGCTGCAGTTCCTTTGCGTCGTCGACCAACTTCAATCCATCGGAAATCCCTTCGAGGTAGTCCGAGACCTCTCCGGGTGTGGCCTTGTCCCTGCGTCTCAGCTCCGCCATAAGCGCTGCCCACTCAGACTCCCAGGAAGCAAGCGCCTGCTCGGCGAGCGCAACCTCACGATCCAGCTGCCGCTGCGAATCTTCCATTTCCGCGACGTCCTCCCCGAGCGCCACCCTGTGCCTTTCGGTTTGCTCGATGGCGCGTAGACGCGACTCTGCATGGTCAAGCAGAGGTCTCAAGTCGGTTTGCTCGACCGGCTCCGGGCGCGATTCCCCACAAACTATGAGCGAGCTGATGAGTTGTCGACGCTGGTTTTCCCGGAGCCGATCCAGCCCGTCCGCCTTCGCCCGCAGCTCGTCGCCGCCAGCCGCTTTGTCGCGAAGCCGCGATGCCGTGTCGAGCCAGACCGACATCTCGCGTGGACGGAGCGGCGAGACGCCAACTTCCCGCCAAGCCTTTTTCCACGACTGCTCGAGTGCCAAACGCCTTTTTTCACTACCCTGCAACGCCCCCTCAGCATCCGCCGCACCTTGCCGGCAGGCTTCCAGCTTGGCTTGGGCGGCCGCTTGATCATGGACGCGCTGGGACTCGCGGCGAAGCCGGTCCGCAACACCATCCGCGCTAGCAATTGCCTCCTCGAAGACGTCGGGCAGCGCATGCCCCTCTGCGTAGGGCTGAGCCTCGGCGGTCACGTCTTCGCCATTGGTCCAGTGCCGTCTTAGAAGCCGCCAGCCGAAGTCCCGTCGTGCGCGCGCGTCGCGCAACTCCGCCTCTGTTGGTACGTCGCCTGCGAGATGAAGCGCCCGCAGCGACTCCTCGGTTCGTCGCTGCTCGTTGTGGGACTCGGAGATCGAATTCACTAAACCGCGTTTCTCTTCCTCGATTGCCTGAAATGTCTCTGCGAAACGCTGCAGCGTTTCTTTGCTCGGCAGGGGCGCCGGAACCAGGTCCGTAAGGGTGCCGGTCCAAAGCCCAAGAGATCCAAGATCGCGCTTGCAGGTCTCCTCGTGACGGACAATGTCTGCGTTCGCTTCCGCAATAGCGTTGTCGACATCTCCAAATTTGCGCACTTCGCCTACCGCCTGCTGAAGTCCTTCGTAAGATACGGGTGGCGGCAAACGGCCAAGGTCGTCCCGCTTCGTTGCAAGCTTCAGCGCGACCACTTCCCTACTCGCACGCGCTTTCTCCGCGGCCGACCGAAGGGCTTCTCGGCGACCCCCGAGTTCGGTCACGCCACGGCGACGACCTAGCAATGAGCGCAGGTTCTCGACGTCCGCTGATGACAGGTCGGGGCGGAGTTCTGCGAACAGCTGCCGCGCCTGCTCAGCCAACAGTGTCCGCCGGGCGACCAGAGCGGGCCTGTCCCGCGCCGCCTTACGATAGCCCCCCAGCCGATCCCGCAGCTCGTCGATGGCATCCGCCTCGTCCAGCAGCGCGTCCGAGACTCCCAAGGCAGCCGCGTCCCGGCACAGTCCCTCGAGGCGCACTCTGGCTTTTGAGCGACGATCCGCCGCAAGCCTTCGTTTCGATAGCGCCTCCTCTCGACGCGGCCCGAAGTCCGCTTCAAGGATGGGAACGTCTCCGAGGCCAGCGAGCTGTTCCCGGATTTGATCGCGTCTGGCGAGGCCCGGCAAGGACCGGCGGATGCGCTCCAACGTGCTCCGGCGCTTGCCTTCCACCGCCAATTTGTTGTCGGTCTCGTTCAACCGCCCGGTGGCCGCGTCCACCGCCCTGCGCGCATCGTCCCAGTGCCGTGCGGAGAGGGAGACGTCACGTTGTCGCCGCTCGATGTCGGAGAGCCTACTCAGCCCTGCGTTGACGAATGGCTTCGACGCGCGTGGCGCGAACAGTGACTGCGCCTCCTGATCGAGGCTCTCTAGCAGAGCATGAACCCTGGTGCTACCGAGCCCCGTCCCAAAGAGTGCTTCAGCCTCTCGACCACGCTCGATCAGCAGCGCCTGGCCACCGCTCACGAGTGCCTCATGGTCGATCCCGAAGAGCCGATCGAAGAGCGGCTCGGCGACACTCCCAAGGAGTCGCGTGAGCCTCTGCTCCGCAACTGGGTCGTCGTTTGCGTCGAGCAGCGTGTTCTTGCGCCCTTTGCGGCGGTAGCACTGCAGCTCGCTGCCATCCGCGCCGCGCAACAAACCACCGACTCTCAGCTCTGTCTTGCCATGCCGAAAGTCGTCCTGGGTCCGCTCAGGAACTCCATAGAGCAGCGCCCGCAGAGCACGTAGCGCCGAACTCTTGCCCGCTTCGTTCGGCCCGAAGACCAGGTGCAACCCTTCGCTGCCGGCGCTCAGATCCAAGTGGCGGTCCGTGAACGGACCGTAGGCGAGCAGGTGAAGGTCGAGCAGCTTCACTCAGCACGTCCGTCGCTCAATAGCCGCTCAAGCAGGAGGGACTTGACGTCCTCAAGGCATTCCCGGATGCACTCCGGACGTGAGGGATCGAATGCCTCCTCCCCTGTCCGCAGGTCGTGGGGTAGCTTGGTGCTTAGTTCTGCGAATTCCGCCGCCAGTTGCGATAGGCCCGCCGGATCCAACTCCAGATCGCGGATGGAGCGAAGCAGCCCGCCGAAAGCGTCATCGCGGGCAATTGCAACCTCTTCGGACTCCGCCCGACGCGTATCGAATACCACCTTCTCGATCCAAAGGTCCCCTGCTCCGATTATTCCTGCAAGTGACCGACATTCGTTGGTGGCCTGCTCCCGCGTCGCCCGCAGTCTAGTGTGGACCGCGCATGCACCCTCAAGGCGCAAACGGGCCGCAACCAGCCTGCCGTCTGCATCGCCGACCGCGCGGGCGAGTGCCGCTCCCGCCCGCTCATATACCTCGTCCAGGGTCCTTGCGCCGCTCACATTCGCCGAGCAGACTGACCATCGCATCACATCCAGGGCTCGATGCTCGACCGCAACAACCCTGCCTGCTTCAACGGTCACGAGGGTGCAGCCTTTGGCCCCGGTCTCCCGGGCATTCCTCCCCTGGGTATTTCCGGGGAACACCACCCAGGGGTCCTCGGCGACGACCTCTTGATTGTGCACATGACCGAGCGCCCAATACTGGTAGCCGCGCGAGCGGAGGCCGTCCAGCGTGCAGGGCGCGTAGGCTTCATGGCCGGGTCTGCCGTCCAACGAGGTGTGCAGAAGGCCGATGTTGAACAGATCAGGGTCCGCCGGCGGATATCGCCGAGTGAGATCGTCCGTCACCGCACGAGTCGGATATCCTTGACCATGAATTGCCACGCCAAGACGCTCCAAGAGGACGGTCTCCGGAGCTCCGGTGGCGAAGACGTGCACATTCTGAGGGGGCCGGAGCGTTTTCGTGATCTGACTCGCCGCGTCATGATTCCCTGCCACGACGTACGCCCCGATTCCAGCCTCATGCAGCCCAGCCATCTGCCGCGTAAAGAACAAGCCGGTGTTGTAGTCCCTCCAGTCACCGTCGAACAGATCGCCAGCGAGTAAAACGAACGCTGCTTCCTCGTCAATGGCCAGCTGGATCAGGTTCTCGAACGCCCGACGCGTTGCGCCTCTGATCTCCTCCAACGGCGCTCCGTCATAACACTGGAGTCCGCGAAGGGGGCTATCGAGGTGGATGTCAGCTGCGTGAATGAATTTCACGACTGGGCGTGCACGCTGTTGTTGGTCATTGCCTGATAGTGATCCGGAAACTACGAGCATATTGTCGTTGCTTCATTACCCTAATAGACCCGCTGGCCCCAGTTTCGTCGCCGGGGAGAACGCATTCCAGCCACTGGAGAAGCAGGTTTGCATCCTCGGCTGTCCAAGCCCCCATTCCCTGCACAACGCGCACAAGAGATACTCATGGGCGAGCACCTAGCTCATCTTCGCAAACCGCCGCTTATTCATCGAATCGCAGTGGATCGACGTCATCACGAAGAACCCTCGCGCTCGCGCACCAGAATCAGCCTCGCCCGCGCCAGCCGGCACCCACAGATGAACGGCAGCACGTTGACGATACGCAACATGTTGTCCACTGCGGCAAGATGCACGCGATGCTGCCGGACATACGCGGAATGCCGACGAAACACAAGGATTGCCCATGACGGTCCCTAAAATTTCTGGGTAATCTGCTTGCCCGCGCCGGACCGCGGCAAACGATACTCCCACTGACGAGGACGGCATCATGACTGCCCCATCGCCCGCCGCGCAATGCCCGAGTCATCAGGCCACTATCATAGCGCTCGCGCTGCTGGGCGCGTTTGGAACCGCGGACGCCCAGATCCCCGCACCAATCGACGACAGCACATTTGCGGACGCCTACCGCGGCACGGCCGACTTCCCCTATGCGGGCCGCTCTTTCCCATCCCCCGCGCTCTGGGGCGACACCCTTCTTCATACGGTCCTGTCCATGGACGCCGGAGCCTTCGGCAACCGGCTCGGACTCGATGCCGCGTACCGCTTCGCCCTAGGCGAATCCCGATCGGCTTGATCACCCCTTCATGCAACGTGAGGCCGGAATGCTGAACTCCTGGCAACAAGTCGCGCCGGGTCTCGCCGCGATTTGGGCGGAGGAGAACAGGCGCTAAAGGATCCCATCGGCAGTTTTCTCGGCGTCTGGTTAGGCGGTGTGGTCTACGATCGTACGGGTTCTTACGACGTGAGCTGGAATTCGACCGTCGTTTTGGCACTGGCCGCGGCCTTGCAACACTTGTCGGTCTCCGAGCAACCGGTCAGACCCGGGTTGCCGGCGCGCGCTTGAGCTTCGGAATGCGGTAGCTCGCAGTCCGAGCGCGAGGCTCCCGGACCAAGGCATCCGCCCGTCCAGCCGAAGCGCGCACCAGATTAAGCGCCAACCAGCGCATCGGAGAATTCCAGACAAAGGGGTCTTGCCATACGGCGAAGCGTCGCCTAACACCAAGCTTGCGTTGTAAGCTATCGTTTGCGTTCAAGGCCGGGTGACAGCCTTGTCGCTTCGCCGCCGGTTGATCTTGCGCGACGAAGATCGTCCGATCCAGGTTCTCGAACGCCAAGTCAATCACGGTATCGTAATGAAGAAACCAATGAACTGCGGGTTGCGCTGGGATCCGGCTCACATCGTGCCGCTCGTCATCGCCTTATTGCTGCAACTGAACGCCGGCTCGGTACACGCCGCGACATGCGATCTCGAGTACAAGCTACCGGCAGATCTTCCACCCGGTATCAATACGCCCAATAATGCCGACGACGCCGACTTCATGGAGTTCTCGTGGCAACACTTCCTGGCATTAAACGCACCCGCTGTCGACGGTCAAATTAGTCTGACCGGGGACAATTCGACGCAGTGGAGCGGGTGGTCTTCGACCGCAGACCTCTACGATGCGGCTCATCCCGGTCCGTCAGGCTCTCGATTCTATCCTGCCGCATGCCGGGAAATTCCAGGGTATTGGAAGTATCGCGTGCTACAGCAGGTGGGCAAGGTCGACGATGCGTTCCTTGAAGCAACGACCGAGGGCCTGTCCGATGACCCGGTGATTGACGTGGATGGCAATTTTCTTCGCTACGAGATTCTTTACAGTCCGGCGATGTATCAAGAGGTCGTCCACAAGAAACTATACAAACAATCACGACTGCTGGATCTGAATAAAGCTGTCAATCTGAGCTGCGGGATCGGTAGCTATAAGGGAGGAGACCCCGCCAATCCTAAGATGGGCGCCATGATGCTCAAAGTTGCCTGGCGCGACGCCTCCGGTTTCAGCCCCGAGCAGCGCGCGAAATTTCACACCGAGGACCTCTTGGTGTTCTCCCCTGGCTATCGGCAAAGCACGGGTAAGAATACCTGTGAGCTAAAGCCCATGGCGATGGTCGGGGTGCACATTGGTCACAAGACAAGGAAACAGCCGGTCTGGATTTGGGCAACGTTTGAGCACAAGGACAATGCGCCGGATTGTCTATCGCAATCGCCCGCTCCAGCCTCGCCCGGAGGAGCAGGCACAAACAAATCCTGCCCCGAGGTCGCGACCGACGCGAGCTATAGCTTCTTTCCAACGAGCTGCCCCGATGGTGGTGCCTGCGCGTCTTGCAATACGGCGCCCGCACCGAACGGCGCCCCTGGACAGTGCGACAACCCGCTCGACAGCGACGGCGACGGTTGGTGCTTGGATTTGCCGCCGAACCCAGTCGCCGGAACCTCGCGACTTTGTCGCCAAGTCCCTGCGTTCGTCTGTTCCAACGACGTCAGTGTCAGCTGCAGCTCGGATTCCGACTGCGGCGGCGGGACCTGCGGACCAAGCTATCCGGCGGTACCACAGCAAAACGCAGCCTGCGAGGATGCTATCGCCAATGCGGGGGGCAGCAACTCCGTTTGGCTCAATTACGAACTAATCGGGTCCCAGTGGGTCGCCGAGCAGTTCTGGGTCCCGGGTCAACTCAAAGAATGCGAAAACGCCGTCGCGTCAGTAATCACTGAGCCGGACGACCCTCAATCGCTCGGAAACGTGATAAACGAGAACCTGCGTGAACTCGTAGCGCTTAATGACGACGCCTCTATAAAAAGACCGTTACTCGGTAATTCATCCATGGAGTCTTATGACCGCGCCAACTGCCTTGGATGCCACGCCAAATCGTACATGGGCAACTTCTGCGAGAACGACCGAAACCTGCAATGCTCAAAGGACAGCGACTGCTCGAGCGTCGACGGGGAGTGCACACTCTACAGTTTCAGTACCGATTTTGTTTATTCCCTGAAGCTTGAGGTTGGACAACCGCCGGGGCTTCGCCTCCCGGGTACCTGGCTCTGGTATCTCGACGCACACTCCGGGGGTCGCTATACGCCCTATGTGGCTTGGGACATGCGGTCCCAAGATACCCTGCTTGGGCTAACCAATAGCGCCAACGATCCCCGCTGTAATGGAGCCCGCTGGGGGACCTCCAAAGCCTACGTGGGCTTTTCGCGAGATGGGATGGGATTTGAGGATCCCGAGTACATCGAGTTGCCGTGCCAGGGTTGGCACCTCCGTGGCGATCCCGCGAATCCGCAAGGCTACGAGTATCGGGATTTCGCGCGTCTCTGGGGTCCTTGTCAACAAGTCAGCATCAACGCTGATCGCGGCGTGAGCGCGCGGTGCTTTGGCGTCGGAGTCCCGGAGGATCTCGCCAACGCCGACGAATCGCTCAGCATCGTCCTGAAAACAGGATCACTACGTTACTGTGCGGAGTTCGCGTCCATTCGGGAACTGGGCAGACATATCGCCGTAAGCAGACGCAATGAGCCGCCCGAACTGTGCAAGCTATGGTGAGACGCGACTTGCCTTTCGCAGTCCAAATGAAAACGGCCTAGCTCGAAGAAGCTAGGCCGTTTTTAGTATGGCGTCCCCACGGGGATTCGAACCCCGGTTGCCGCCGTGAAAGGGATAATTCGCTGTTTTTGACTGTTTACCTAAAGCCGTGTAAGTAACTGTATCCCCTGCATCGTTGCGCGCCTTAGGCTAGGTTTATTCATACGGGTTCACCCCCGTATTTTAACTAAACTTACCTAAGCTAGGTGACCGCCATGGCAAGGCAAGCACGCGACGCACGGCTCGAAACGCGCGATGCACGCGCCCGATTGAAGGTCCAGCACGAGCCCTATTGGCGCCAGATCCACGCCGGACTTTTCGTCGGCTATCGGAAAGGCACGACGGGCGGCGTCTGGATCGCGCGCATCATGGAGGGCGCCCGCTACCGCAAGAAGCGGCTCGGCATCGCCGACGACCACCAGGACGCCGACGGCGACAATGTGCTGACGTTCGCGCAAGCGAGCCGCAGGACGATGGCTATTGCCGATGGCGACATCGAACTGTCCGAGATCAACCGAGGCGGCTACAGCGTCGCCGATGCGTGCGGTGACTACCTGGCCGACTACAAGACCCGCGGAAAGGACTATTCCGGCGCCGATCAGAACTTCAGGAAGCATATCGAGCGCCAGATCGGCGGAGTCGTCCTGAAGAAGTTGACCGCGGACCGCATCCGCAAATGGCGCAACGCCCTGGCCGAAACCGACAGCACCGACCCGGACACCATCCGCAAGCGCAAAGCCACCGCCAACCGCATATTCAACGTACTGCGCGCCGCGCTGACCTTCGCTTATCAGAACGACAAGCTCGAGACGGATAGGGCGTGGCGGCAAGTCAAGCCGTTTGCTGGCGCTGACGTACCGCGCGTGGAGTATCAGACCCCGACCGAGGCCAAGCGGCTGTTGAACGGGTGCGAGCCGGATTTCAGAGCGCTGGTGCATGGTGCCCTGCTGACCGGCGCCCGCTATGGCGAACTGACCGCCTTGGAGGTTTCCGACCTAAACACCGAAGGCGCCCGCGCGTTCATCCGCGACAGCAAGAGCGGCAAGCCGCGGTTCATCCCACTCTCCGACGAAGGCGTTGGATTCTTCACGCGCCAAGTCGCCGGCAAGCATCGCGGCGAACTGGTGTTCACCCGTGCCGACGGCGGCCCCTGGCAGCGCGCACACCAGCACCGACGCATCAAGGCCGCTTGCGCTGCCGCCGGGATCGAACCGGCAATCTCGTTTCACATACTGCGCCACACCTACGGCTCGGCGCTAGCACAGGCCGGCGTGCCGCTGAAGGTCATTGCTGAGGCACTTGGACATGCCGACACGCGCATGACTGAGCGTCACTATGGGCACCTGTCCGATCAGTACATCGCCAACCAGGTTCGGACCAATCTGCCGAGCTTCGGGTTTGTGCCGGATAATGTGGCAGTCATTGGGGGGATGCGGTCATGAGCGGGGCAGCGACCAGAGGGTTGCCACCCGCTCGGGGCATGCCATTTCTAATGCGGCCATGAGCCGGGGCAGCGACTGCATAGTCTGTCGAACAATTTCGCGTGGGCTTCGTGATTGGTTGCTCGAAGTCTTCATTGCCGGCAATCGCGAACACTATCTTTACCAGTACGCTGAAGCCTACGCGCGATGGGGCGCACAGCGGGTTGTCAACGGCGAATCGAAGCCGTTCCCGATTAAGACAGGCAAGCCTGGCAAAGCCGACTCGTTCGATGCGCTTCGCGTCGCTTTGGAACTGACCGACGAGCATCGTATTCTTTGGTGCGTGACCGTTCATGGCCACCGAGTGCGCTTCGGTCCCGGCGAGAGCATGCCACCCGGTGATGCACAAGAGCTAACACAGTCGTCGCGGATTGCTCAACTGCTTTCCGGCTGCATCGAGTCGGATGGCCGCACCGCTGTCTCGCTAATCCATGAAGCTATCGAGACGGCCTTTTCGTTCGGTGGGCTTGTGTTAACCCCCTTCATATTGATGCGCCGACCGTACACAAGAAAATAGCAAGAACTCGCTAGAGTTCCTGCACCAACCGGGGATCGACTCCCGATAAGGTGTAACCGTCATCAATCACTGACTGACGGATACACGACTATGACGGAAACCACATCGTCCTCCGCCGCACTGCCGAAGGACCACCCCGACCGCCCCAGCCTGCCGACTAC
>JBATTL010000798.1:0-4152 GCA_049670525.1 Thiohalocapsa sp.
CTTCTGCTCAAGGCCCAGGTGGACGTCAACGAGGTCACCGACGAGCAGGACCCGGTGGTGCGGCTGATCGACTTCGCCAACCCTACCAACAATCACTTCCTGGCCATCAATCAGTTCCGCATCGACACGCCGGGCTGCGTGAAGCAGTTCATCATCCTGGACATCGTGCTGTTCGTGAACGGCATCCCGCTGATCGTGGTGGAGTGCAAGAAGGGCGGGCCAACCTGTGCCAACCCGATGGCCGAGGCCTTCGAGCAGTTGCAGCGCTACATGAGCAGGCGTGAGGAGACCAAGCAACAAGGCCTCCGGGAGGGCGAGCCGCGGCTATTTCACTGCAACCTGCTCGTCATCCGCAGCAGCCGCGTCGAGGCGGACTACGGCACCATCACGTCGGGCGACGAGCATTTCTACCCGTGGAAGACTCAGTGGCCCCAACCTGACGAGACCGCCCAAGGCATGGATCAGCAGGCGCAGTTGATCAACGGCATGCTGAACAAGCCGAATCTGCTCTCCATCCTACGCACGTCGTCGGTCTTCATGGACACCGACAGCGGGCCGCGCATCAAGGTGGTCTGCCGCTATCAACAGTTCCGGGCTGCCAACCGGATCGTGCAGCGCCTTCGCTTTGGTGCGACGCCGGAGGAGCGCAGCGGCGTCGTCTGGCATACCCAGGGCTCTGGCAAGAGCCTGACCATGGTCTTCGTGGCGCGGATGCTGCGGGCGTCCGGGAGTTTGAGCGACTTCAAGATCATCCTGATCAACGATCGCGCGGACCTGGAGGAGCAGCTCGCCGAGACGGCGACCTTAATCGGCGGGCGAGTCAACGTCATCGAGAGCACCAGGGACCTGCGCTTCCAGCTCGCCACCGACAGCTCCGACATCAATATGGTGATGGCGCACAAGTTCATGGAGCGGGACCAGGCGCTGCCGGTGAAGGTCGCCGAGGCGCTGGGCACCTACCAAGCTCTTCCCACCGGGCAGACCTTCGGCGTGGTCAACACCTCCGAGCGCATCGTGCTGATGATCGACGAGGCCCACCGCACCCAGAGTTCGGACCTCGGCGACAACATCTTCGAGGCGTTCCCCAACGCGGCGCGCATCGCCTTCACCGGCACCCCGCTGATCACCGAGCGCCACGGCGAGCGGCGCACGGTGAAGCGCTTCGGCGAGTACATCGACACCTACCGGCTGATGGACGCGGTGGCGGACGGCACCACGCTCCAGATCCTGTACGAGGGCCGCACCGCCGAGGCGGCACTGAACGACAAACACGGCTTCGAGACCCGTTTCGAGAATCTCTTCAGAAACCGAAGCGACGCCGAGTTGCTGGCCATCAAGAAGAAATACGGCGCCATCGGTGACCTGTTGGAAGCGGAGCAGCGCATCGCGGCGATCGCCCGCGACCTGGTCCGGCACTACCTGGCCAACATCTTCCCCAACGGCTTCAAGGCGCAGGTGGTGTGCCACTCGAAGCTGGCCGCGGTGCGCTATCAGGCGGCCATCCACAATACCCTGGAACAGGTGGCCGCCGACGAAGCAAGCAAGCCTGAGCCCGATGCGGACTACATCGGCAAGCTCAGAGCACTGAAGGCCGCGGTGGTGATCTCCGGCGACGGCACCAACGAGGCGGCCTATGTTTCGCAGGCCCGCAAGCAGGCCCGCGCCTGGAACGCCACGAGCAACTTCTGCAAGCCGTTTGCGTTTGATGATCCAGATTGGGAACAGTCACAGCCTTACGCCGGCATCGCCTTCCTGGTGGTCTGCGACATGCTGCTCACTGGCTTCGATGCGCCCATCGAGCAGGTGATGTACATCGACAAACGGCTCCGAGAGCATGGGCTGCTCCAGGCCATTGCCCGTACCAACCGGGTCAAAAAGGGCAAGCATCGCGGCTACATCGTGGACTACATTGGCCTGACGGCGAACCTGACCGAGGCCCTCACGCTGTACGCGGCGACAGAGGAACAGCAGGAGCTGGCCCAAGGGCTCAGGGGGATCGAATCCGAAGTGCCCGTGCTGGAGGAGCGCTACCAGCGGCTGCTTCAGCTATTTTTTCAGAAGGGAGCCGGGGGCGGGGTCGAGGGTGTTCGCGACTTCGCCGAGGGACGGTTCAAGTCGGTCGAGGACGATGCCGCGGTGGTGCACGCGGCCGTGCGGCTGCTCAAGGACGAGAAGATCCGGGCGGACTTCGATGTCTACCTGAAGAAGTTTCTGACCAGCCTGGACATCGTTCTGCCCAACCAGGCGGCACAGGCGTATCGGGTGCCGGCCAAACGCTTGGGCTACATCCAGCGCGTGGCACGCGAACGCTACAAGGACGAGACGCTGAATCTCCGCGACGCCGGCCAAAAGGTCCGGGACCTCATCAACGAACACCTGATCAGCCTGGGTATCAATCCCAAGGTTCCGCCCATCGAGCTGCTGGCGGAGGACTTCGTCGACAGGCTGAACGAGCACGCCGAAGGCAACGCCGAGGCCAAGGCCAGCGAGATGGAGCACGCCATCCGCAAGCACTGCACCGTCCACCACGACGAGGACCCCGCCTTCTACGACAGCCTGTCCGAGAAGGTGGAGCACCTGATTGACACCTATCACCATAACTGGGAGAAGTTGGTCGAGGCGCTGGAGAAGCTGCGCGTGGTCGCGATGCAAGGGCGTCAGGCGGGCGAGGCAGGCATGAGCAAGGAGGCGACGACCTTCTTCGATCACATCGCCAACCAGGCTTTCGACGACGGAGAGGTGCCCGATGAGGCCAAACCCAAATTGAAGGCACTGATGGAGGCCGTCGTCGAGACGCTCCAAGCCAGCATCGGCAGCATCGACTACTGGAACAACAGCGACAAGCAGAAGCGCACCCGCAGCGAGATCAAACAGGCCCTGACGCTGACCGGCATCCCGCAGCTGAAGGCCAAGCGGGAGCGCATCGCCGTGGAGATTATGAAGCTGGCCAAGAACCGCCACCACGAACTGCTGACGGGCCTGTCCGGAGGGGATGACTGATGTCCGCCCGGCGCGTTGGAGGCATCGAGTACGACCTGTTGCCCGGCAGCCATCGAAAGACCACCAACATCGTCATCGAGCGCAGCGGACGGGTCACCGTGCGCGCGCCCGAGGGCTACACCCCGGAGCAGGTCGATGCCGTCATTCAAAGCAAGCGCCTATGGATTTACAGGAACCTCGCGGAGTGGAAAGACCTCAACGCCAGCGCCGTGGTGCGGGAATGGGTCAACGGCGAGACATTTCTTTATCTGGGGCGCTCATACCGGCTCGCGCTGGTATCCGACGACGGCCCCGATCTACAGCTCAAGGACGGACGCTTCAGGCTGCAGCGAAGGCTGATCGAGAACGGCGGGTCGCCGGCGGCCCGCCAGGCCTTCGAGATCTACTTCACCGACAAGGGACGACACCGGTTCGGTCAGCGCGTTGCCTACTACGCGCCGAAGGTCGGCGTCGAAGTCGCCGCCGTCAAGGTCAAGGACATGGGATTCCGCTGGGCCAGTTGCGGCAAGTCAGGGAACATGAACTTCCATTGGAGATCCATGATGGCTCCGCCCCGGATTATTGACTACATCACCGTCCACGAACTCTGCCACCTGCACCAACGCGACCACAGTGACGCCTTCTGGAACGAAGTCGACAAGGTCATGCCAGACTACCGAGAGCGGAAGGCGTGGTTGCGTAAGCATGGTGCCACCTTGGACCTATAGAGGACGAATCAACGGGCTGCTGGAAGCGCGGCACTCCTGTGCGTTAGGTGGCAATGAACAGTGCGAGAACTCGGCATTGGACTTTACGAGACATTGCTGTCCGCTACGATCGGGGCGCGAGCAGCGGGGGAAGTGTTGTTTCCAGGGGTTCTTCGCCCAAACCGCAGAAACATGCTGTAGCACTTGGTCACATCGGCCGTTTGTGGGCCGCATGTCCAGCAAACTGTTATATCTTTCAGTGAGTTCTGGTGGCTAAGGGCATAAATTCGGCTATACATGACCTATTTGGTGCGACACCGGTTCAGCCCAACGCAGCCTAACGTCCCGTTGCGACACGGGTCTGCCGGCACCGGTAGCGCTCCGCTACGGCCTGTAACCGTCTGATTTGTGTTGATGTACCCAGGATGTGCACGCGTCTCCTGCCTTAGTGCATAAAACCGGCGGT
>JBATTL010000799.1:0-13339 GCA_049670525.1 Thiohalocapsa sp.
GCGCTATCCTTGGAATGCTCGGCAGCTGGCTCGCCGTGGGCCAGCATCTGAATCGAATCGTGCCGGATTGATTCAAAATTGATAGATTCGTATTTTTCTTCCTATACTTCGCAATACATCGACTAAAGCGAGCTTTCTAGCGATTCTCGCCGGTGGCGCCCCAAGAACTACCCAAACAACCGGCGGTCAACCAGGCTGAGGTTTCGCACTAACGCCCGGCGTATCGGCGTCTTGAACGCTATGCAGCCATTTGGTCGACAGCTAAGATGACGGCATCGGGCGATTGTCCATCCTTTGCCGCAGGAACTTTCCGTTCAAAACCTGCTCGAAAACCATGTCCACGATATTGTCAAAGATGCCGACAGGTGCTAGCATCTTTTCCTACTAAATTACTCGGGTATCGACGCCATGAATCACGCAACAACCAACGACATTGCAACGATCGGTTCGCTGTCGACGGGGACTATCGACGCCTACATCTCCAGCGCTTACCAGATCCCGGTTTTGACCGTGGATGAGGAGCGGGAATTGGCTCTACGTCTGCGCGACCAGGACGACATGATGGCGGCGCGCCGGCTGGTCGTTTCCCACCTTCGATTCGTAATCCGTATCGCACGGGGCTATTTGGGCTACGGCCTGCCATTGCCCGATCTTATCCAAGAAGGCACAGTTGGTCTGATGAAGGCGGTGCGCCGCTTCGAGCCGGATGTTGGGGTTCGCCTGGTGTCCTTCGCGGTGCACTGGATCCGCGCGGAGATCCATGAGTACATCCTGCGCAATTGGCGTATCGTCAAGGTCGCTACAACCAAAGCGCAGCGCAAACTGTTCTTCAATCTGCGCAGTTCCAAGAAGCGTCTCGGCTGGTTCACAAAGCAAGAGGTCGATGATGTCGCCGCGGACCTGGGCGTCAAGCCGGAAACGGTGCTCGAGATGGAGTCCCGACTGTCGAGTCACGACATGTCGTTTGATGGCCATGATGATGATGACGACGATGGCCCGTCCGCACCGTCGACCTATCTGCCGGACGTACGAATGGAACCTGCCGCCGCTTTCGAGCGCGAGGACAGCACGACTTACCACCGCGACCGCCTGTTCGCCGCGCTGGAAGGGCTCGACGAGCGCAGCAAAACCATTCTACGTGAACGTTGGCTGACGGAGAAAAAGCAGACGCTGCATGAACTGGCCCAGCAGTTCGGCGTCTCCGCGGAGCGCATCCGCCAGATCGAAAAGAACGCGATGAACAAGCTGCGGGTGCAGCTCGAGTTGTAAGTACCGCGGGCTTCCGCGTCTCGCCCAATAAGCCCGCCGCTCGGCGGGCTTTACCGCTTTTAGACCGGCCGCTGCTCGATCGGCGACGTCGGCAAGCGAACAGCACAGCCACCTGCGGCGATCCGCCGATTCGTCCCAAGCGCTACAAAGGCGGTTTTCCCGCCGCCGCGATGATCACCTCGAACGCTTCGAGCCCTCCCTCGCCGGCAAACGCCTCCTTGGGCAAAGGATCGGCATGTGCCGCTTTGAAATCGTCGGACTTCAGCCAGGCGTCAAAAGCGACACGACTTTCCCAGGCCGTAAGCACCACGTAGGGAGTCTGATCGGTCTCCGGGCGCATGACTTCCATGCGGACGAAGCCGGGTTGCTGCTCGACTTGGCCGGCGCGCCTGCGAAAGCGGGCCTCGAACGCTTCCCGCCACTCGGCGGCGACGGGGACACGATTGGTCACGACGTACATGGACGACACTCCATCTGTGGTTGTAAAGCGCCGCAATGAGCGCAGGCATTCAGTGGCGGACCCGATTCTGGCTCAACCTCGCGAACACGGCCATCGCGATGGTTGCAAGCAGTCCGAAATGCTGGCCGAATAGACCCTGGGTTGGCAAGCGTCCCGGCGCCAGAGGACGTTGTTGCCCGGCCATGACAGGATCAACCGAATCACGAACAAAGCCAAGGAAACCGCTGCGCCCTCTCCATGAAGCACATCATCCGTACGACCTTGCCCGCACTCGCTCTCTTGGTGCCAAGCCTGATTCAAGCCGCTATCCCAGCGACCCCGGTCATGACGCTGTACAAATTCAACGGCCCACTGCAAGTGCCCACCTATCGCATCGGCGCCAATGGACCTGGCGCGCGTGCCGGCAGTCTCACCCAAGGCACCTCGGTAGTCCCCTGTCTGGTGATCCAAAACGGCCGTGCGTTGACTGACGCCAAAGGCACGCCCTTTGTCGGCTTCGAGATCGTCGTCGATTCGTCCAAGGCCACCGGACAATCCGCCACCGAGACCTTCAAGCGCACTTTTGCCAAGCGTGAATCCATGCGTGTCAAGAACCACCACTGCGGGCCAAATGTGCGTAAAGTCATCAACGTGCGCGATCTCTACGCGTTGGAGAAGGCGCCGTTCTTCGACCCGCCGGGTAAGGGCGATCAGAAGACTGCCGAACGCGAGGGAAAAAGCAGTCTGGATCAGATCGTTCGCAGCTTCCACAACTCGCCACAGTGCGCGAGTGTCAACAAACGCCTGACCGGACGTCGCGCTCGGCTCGCGACAGCCTGGGACAGATTCATCGCCAAAAATGCACGGCGCTGGGACAACACGACCCTGGCCCGCGCGAAGCACCTCGACTACGGAATACGCACGGCCATCTACGAGGGCCATCTGGACCGCGGCTGCTCCGCCTACGGTGCCTGCGAGCGCAATGTGGTCTTGCTGTCGGTGCGCAACCGCGCCGTGGGCCAATGCCTGAAGCGCCAAGGCTGCCGATTCGGCGGGGACTTCCAAGGCGTCGCGTCTGACGTATCGCAATACAACATCTGGGATGCGTACCTGACCCAGATCTCCGGCCTGACCGCCTGTTACCTGCGCACCGATCTGGCCGACAAGGACTTCTACGATCGCGTCCAGATGATGTACACACAAAATATCGGCGATGCGGAGCGGATTCTCTACGGCAGCGACTCCGACCTGCGTGACATGTTCCCGAGCAACTCGATGTCCGATCTCACGGAGCTGCGTCATTATTATCACCCGCCGGCCATGGGAAAGTGCTTCCCGCAGCAGGATCGCATCGAGTATATGTCCGGAGCCGTGGCTGAAAACGGCCCCGAGCATGCTCTGATCGCAAACACTCGCATCAAGGTCGGCGCCAAGGTCGGCGGCGGCTACCGGTTCCAGGAGTTCCGGTTCGATCAGGAGGACTGGGGCGACGCGATGCGCGTCGAGGACGACTACCCCGGCTTCGTCGTCGACGGCCGCAAGGTGCGTCTCGGTGGCGGCGGCGGATGCACCGCGTACGGCGTATCCAAAGGCTGCCGATTCTCCAAGGTCGGGCGTTATCGGCGGACCCCCAACTGGCTCACGGCCGGCAAACCGATGGGACTGACGTGCAGCGTTCAGGAACGTGGCGAATCCTGTCGTGGCGGTGGGCGCCGCACTAGCGTCACGGTTGGCGGATCCTGTGACGTGGATATGATGCCGGTGACTCGGGTGCACTGACAGCCCAGGTCGTTCCCCGACAAGGGAGATCACCCAAGGTCTCCACGGAGGCCCCGGATTCGATTCGGAAGACACGCGCCTGGGACTGGAGCAAGAGGGCCGGAGCCTGTAGTCTGGTCGCCGAGCAGACAGCGACGCCGACACCATGACCACGAATAACCGCCCCCTGAACATCGCCCTCATCAGCGTCCACGGCTTGATCCGAGGCGCAAACCTGGAACTCGGCCGCGACGCCGATACAGGCGGCCAAACTCTTTATGTAGTGGAAGTGGCTCGCGCCCTCGCCGCCCGCGATGACGTCGGGCGCGTGGACCTGTTCACGCGCCTCGTCGACGACCACAACCTGAGCTCGGATTACGCGCGACCGATTGAGGAGATCGGAGACGGGGCTCGCATCGTGCGCATCGAGGCGGGCCCCCAAGGCTACCTCCCCAAGGAGCAGCTATGGGACTACCTGGATGCGTTCTCCGACAACATGCTCGGCTTTTTGCGTGAAGACGACGCGGTACCGAATCTGATTCACAGCCACTATGCGGACGCTGGTTACGTAGGCTCTCGACTATCGGCCCAGCTCGGCGTGCCGCTTGCGCATACCGGTCATTCTCTGGGTCGGGTCAAGCGCCAACGTTTATTGGCGTCGGGCCTGACGCAGGAGGTCATTGACGCACGCTACAACATGGCCCGGCGCATCAACGCCGAGGAAGAGACGCTCGGCGCCGCCAGCCTGGTGGTGACCAGTACCACGCAGGAGATTGAGGAGCAATACGGCCTCTACGACCATTACCAGCCGGAGCGGATGTCGGTAATCCCGCCCGGAACCGATCTGGAACGGTTCCATCCACCGGACGGCGACGAGCAAAAACGGCCCATCAAACGTGAGTTGGCGCGATTTCTCAATACGCCAAAGAAGCCTATGATCTTGGCGCTTTCTCGCCCGGATGAGCGCAAGAACATCACGACGCTGATCGAGGCCTACGGCGAATCGGAGGAGCTTCAGAGCGCGGCCAACCTGCTGATCGTCGCTGGCAACCGCGACGATATCGGGGACCTCGACAGCGGCGCCCAACAGGTATTGACCGACATCCTGATGTTGATCGACCTGCACGACCTCTATGGCCGCGCCGCCTATCCCAAGCACCACAGCTCCGACGACGTGCCGGTGCTCTATCAGATCGCGGCAGCGTCGCGCGGCGTGTTCATCAATCCAGCTTTGACGGAGCCATTCGGGCTGACGCTGATCGAGGCCGCCGCGAGCGGGCTACCGATCGTCGCCACCGAGGATGGTGGCCCGACCGACATCGTCAAACATTGCCAGAACGGCATCCTGATCGACCCACTCGACAAGCAGGACATCACCAAGGCGCTACTCAAGGTGATCAGCGACGCGGCCGGTTGGCGGCGAATGGCGCGCAACGGTCTGGCGGGCGTCAAGGAGAATTACTCCTGGGAGGCCCATGCCGAGAGTTACATGGAGGCCATCGCACCATTGATGGAGGCGGCGGAACCACCGCCGCGGGCTCCCGTCACGCGCCGCCCCCTCCTTTATCACGACCGCGCCATCTTTTCCGATCTGGACCAGAATCTGTTGGGCGATCCCGACTCGCTGGCAGACTTCGTCCGTGTCATGCGCGAGAATCGCAAGTGCACCAGCTTTGGTATTGCCACGGGCCGCCGACTGGATTCGGCCCTGTCTACGATGCGACGCTATGGCATTCCCCGGCCCGATGTGCTGATCACCGCATTGGGCACCGAGATCTTCTATGCACCGCAGCTGACCCACGACTACGCCTGGACCCAACATATCGACCACCTCTGGTACCCGAGACGTGTCCGTGAGACGCTCACCGATCTGCCCGGCATTCAACGACAGCCGAACCGCGAGCAAAGCAGATTCAAGATCAGCTTCTACATCGATCCGGACAACGCGCCATGTCTTGACGAGATCGGAAGCCTGCTGCACCAAGCGGACCTCAACGTCCATCTCAATCTGTCTTTCGGCCAGTTTCTGGACGTGGTCCCCGCACGGGCATCAAAGGGACTTGCCCTGCGCTATGTGGCCGACCAATGGGGTATCCCCGTGGAGCACTGCCTGGCCGCTGGCGGCTCGGGTGCCGACGAGGACATGATGCGCGGCAATACGCTGGCGGTGGTGGTGGCCAATCGCCACAACGAGGAATTGTCGCAGTTGACCGACACCGAGAGCATTTACTTCGCCGAGCGGCCTTTCGCCGCCGGGATTATCGAAGCAATCGAGCACTATCGCTTCTTCGACGCCTGTCAAGTACCAACAGACCCAGCCCACGCGGCCGATGCCGCGCTCCATCGGAACGGCTAACGGAGACCGAAAATGTCTGAGCAGAATCGTCGCATCCTGATCTGTACCGACCTGGATCGGACCCTGTTGCCAAATGGCTCACAACCCGAGTCGCAGACGGCGCGGCCACGCTTCCGAACCCTCGCAGCACGTCCCGAGGTAAGCATCGCGTACGTCACCGGCCGCCATCGCGAACTGGTACGTCAGGCCATCGAGGAATTCGACATACCGGTGCCAGACTTTCTAATCGGCGATGTAGGTACCAGCATCTACCACGTGACAGACGCCTGGACCCCGCGCTCAGACTGGGGGCAACATATCGCGGCGAGTTGGGCCGGCCAGGGCCCGGACGTGCTGGCCAACATGCTCCAAGACGTCGATGGTCTGCTGATCCAGGAGCCTGCCAAACAGGGGCCCTATAAGCTGAGCTATTACACGGCCGAGGACTGGGACCGCGCCAAGCTGCTGCCTGGGATCGAACAAAGACTGGAAGCCGCGGGCATCTCCGCCAACCTGATCTGGAGTCTGGACGAGCACACCGGGACCGGCCTGCTCGACGTCTTGCCGGCGTCCGCGAGCAAACACTCGGCGATCGAATTCCTGATGGAGCACGAGGGCTTCGCCAATGCCGACACCGTCTGCTCCGGCGACAGCGGCAACGATCTCGCCATGCTAACCGGCCCGCTGCAAGCGGTCCTGGTCGCGAACGCGACCGCCGACGTGCGCGCCGACGCGATCGCGCTGGCCGAGACCGCCGGCACGCAGGACCTGCTCTACCAGGCCAAGGGCGACTTTCAAGACATGAACGGCTACTACGCGGCCGGTATCCTCGAGGGCGTCGCCCACTACCTGCCGGAAACGATCGACTGGTGGAACGACTAGAAATCTGGCAGTCCGAGGCTTGGGCCTCGTGGGAGCATTAGCCCGGAAGCCGGCCCCCCGCGCCCGCAACATTCGCATCGCGTTGAACGACCGCTCGAATCATCCATGATCGAAGACATCGAACAAGCAGAAGACATCGAGCCGATGCTCACCGAGGAAGAGGCACGCGTCCTCGGCTGCCTGATGGAAAAACAACGCACGACACCCGACCAGTACCCTCTGACGCTGAACTCCCTGGTAACCGCCTGCAACCAGAAGACCAGCCGGCATCCGGTCATGCGCATGGAAGTCGGCAAGGTCGGCCATGTCCTGAACCAACTCCGGGACCGCGGCCTGATACACGCTAGCTTCAGTGGCCGAACCGAACGCTACGACCACAAATTGGCCGGCACTTTCATGCTGGATCGTCGCCAGCAGGGCGTGCTCTGCGTATTGATGCTGCGTGGTCCGCAGACCTCCGGTGAGCTACGCACCCACAGCGCGCGCCTTGCCGACTTCGACGACCTCGCCAGCGTTCACGCGACGCTCGAAGGACTGGAGCAGCACAACCCACCCCTGGTCCGTGAACTGCCGCGCCAATCCGGTATGCGTGAACAGCGCTTCGCCCACTTGCTCTGCGGCGCACCCAAGGTAGAACTGGCGGCTCCGGCCACAACCCGATCGGCACGGGCCACTGCATCGTCGGAACTGGAAGCCCGCGTTGAACGACTCGAAACAGAAGTCGCAGCGCTACGCGCCGAGATCAAGGCACGAGGACAAACAGCATCCTGAGGATGCCGACCAATTCCATCCATGGAATAGATCACTGCCAAGCGCCATCGTCTTCGACAGCAAACCGAGCCATACCCGACGGGCGGCGGCGGCATTGACGTGCATCTGACAAAGTAGAATTCTGCCGGCTGACCTTGACGAAAACGTCATCGTAAGGGACAGCCCGTGGAGACCGTAAAGCTCCAGCATCTCTTCACACGAGGCAATTTCGGGACGCCGAGCAGTCTCGTCGTGTCGGGAGTGGAAGACGTTGCCCGAACGCAAGTTCGATGCCGTGCATAAACTCGGGCCAGTCGAGTGATGGCGCCCCGTCGGCGCGAAAGCCCCGGCTGCGACGAGGTCTGCCGGCGGCGCTGCTCGACAATGCCCAGAGCAGGACTCCGGCAGATAGGACCGGAGCCTGATCCGCGTAAGAGAAAGCAATCTCCCGCACGAGTGCCCGGAATTCGTCGTCGCGCTCGTCCAGCTTCTCGTGCACTGCCTCGGCGAATAAGGAACTTTGCGGAAAGCCCGTTGCGGTACTCAAAGCGGGCGGCCGGGAATGATCCCCCGCCCCGACGCGCCCGTCTTGCAGCGGACGTCGAATTCCGCGTTTCGGATGACGAACCCACACGGGCGCATGGGCCGCCGGGAGATACGAACGACGGAAAGGCTGCCACTGCAAATGCGTTGCGCCGGTAAAGCCTCGATGTTGGAGACGGGGATTGGGTAACGTCCAATTCCTGCCGGGCCCGACACGGGATGATCACTCATCCGCATCGCCAGAATGAGACGTTTTCAGCCGCGTCATGATCCGTCACAGCAGCAACACGACGGCGCCATAGTGACTCATGCTGCCTGCGAGCACGAACAGGTGCCAGACGCCGTGGCACGCGGGATACCAGCGATCGAGGGCGTAGAATAGGATACCCGAGGTGTAGAAGATCCCACCCACTAGGAGCAAGCGGAAGACCTCTGGCGGCAGGGCGGCGAGCACGGGTTTGAGGGCGAAAACACAGAGCCATCCCATCAGCAGATAGATGAGCATGGGGACCACGCGCGGTCCCCGGTGCGGAAGCGCATCGAAGACGATACCGAATATCGCCAGCCCCCAGATCGCCCCGAACATCACCCAGCCCAACGTGCCCTTCAGCCCGACGAGTGTGCAGGGCGTATAGGTCCCGGCGATCAGCAGATAGATGGCCTGGTGGTCCAGCACGCGGAAGACCCGTTTCGGTCGGCCATTCAGGCTGTGGTAGAGGGTGGAGGTCAGGAAGAGCAGAAAGAGCGTGAAGACGTAGATGCTGCTGCTCACGATCGCCTGGGCATCGCCCGTCTTCGCGGCCAGGGTGACCAGGACGGCGCCGCCAGCGAGTGCCAAAGCCGCGCCGACCAGGCGACTGATGCTATTGAAGCGTTCGGTCCGTTGCATATCGCCTCCCGTCGACACATCGGGTCGACCAGCCGCTTCAGGCGCCCAGCGGCTGTTCCAGAATCACGCGGTAGGCGTCGGCGCTCCGGCTGAGGAATGCCTGCGCCGAGCCCCAGAGGGAGATCGTCAGCGAGGTGACATCGATGCCGCGCTGTCCGGCGTGCTCCGTGAAAGTCCCCCAACCGCCACCGACATCCAGCACGCGCCCGCCCGGTTTGAGTCGACAAGCGTCGATCGCAAAATCCAGCTTGCGGCGCTGTGCCGTCTCCAGGGCTTCGCCATCGCGTTCGAACAGGGTATGCGAATAACAGCGGCTGTCGTCTAGGAAGAGGACATAGAAGTCGCTCGGAAGGTCGTAATGCGCGGCGATGGCCCGCCGATCGGTCGATATCCGCCCGACGAGCCGGGGTGCGATCCGTTGCCACAGGTCGTACAGAGGATGGCTGTCATGCAAGCCAGGGCGAAGACTGGTGAACCCGAGCATGTCGCCCAGGACGTCCAGACTTCCATTCATATAGGCCTCGCAGATGCGCAGCTCGTCGAGTCGGTCGGGGACGGACGGCCCATGCATGGCTGCTGACTGGCTCATCGCTGGTACCTCCAAAGGACAGTATTTGGATGCACTTGGCATACCCGTCGCTTCTGCCGATGCGCATCTCGGCCTCGGTAGCCACGCACCTCCTCGACGCAATCCATACAGAAAGTATGGCCGAAAAATCCGGGGCGGTTGGTTCGGTGTCGCACAAAGAAGACGTCCTCAGGCATCAGAGAGCCCCCCGATCGGGGAGCAGGCGAAGGAATTCCTGGCGCACCACCTCGTAGCACTCACAGACCCGAGCCTCCAGGCCCGGTCGGTCCAGCACGGTGATGTGCCCCCGGCTGTATCGGATTAACCCGGCAGTCTGCAACCGCCCGGCGGCGTCGGTGACGCCCTCGCGCCGCACCCCCAGCATGTTGGCGATCAGCTCCTGGGTCATGTAGAGCTCGTTCGAGGGCAACCGGTCCAGACTGAGGAGCAGCCAGCGGCAGAGCTGCTGGTCGATCGTATGGTGGCGATTGCAGACGGCGGTCTGTGCCATCTGGGTCAACAGCGCCATGGTGTAGCGTAGCAGCAGCGGATGCAAGGTCCCGTGGCGGCGCTCCCCGAAGCGGGCGAATTCGCGCTTGAGCACCTGCCCCTTCAGGCGATAAGCGTCGCCCGCGCTCTGCACCACGGCCCGATTCGGCACGGTTTCCCCGCCCATGAACAGGGCGATGCCGACGATGCCCTCGTTGCCGACCACGGCGATCTCGGCGGATGCGCCGTTCTCCATGACATACAGCAGGGACACGATGGCGGTGGTGGGAAAATAGACATGGCTCAATCCCTCGCCAGACTCGTACAGGGCCCTCCCGAGTGGCAGCGGGACCAGCTCCAGGTGCGTGCACAGGTGCTCGTACTCACCCTCGGGCAAGGCGCCGAGCAGATGATTTTGTCGCGGGGACGCGGGAGTAGGCGCGATGGTCATCAGTCGCTTCGCGAATGAGCTGCCGTGGATGCTGGATCCGATGTGCGCGGCTATCGCCATCAACCAGCCATGGCCGCTTCTGTACTATAGAGCACAAACCGCAGGGTCGTGCCGGTTTTCCCTGCAGACGGGCGCGAACCGACCAACGTACAAGGCTTCCGCTACCCTGCAATCGCCGTTTGGATGGCCCGAGGTACGAGGCCCAACGACAGGGCGAGCGTTGGGCCTCCCACGGTTGGCCCAACCGATGGGACATTCATCCGGCGTGTCGCTATTGGCCCAAGACCTGCTCATACATCGTCGCCGTCGCCCTATAGCAGTCACAGGCGGCGGCCTGTAGACCCAAGCGGTCGAGAACGGTGACGTCTCCGCGCCGATAGTGAATCAGTTGGCGTTGCTGCAGCGCCGTCGCCGCTTTGGTGACGCCCACGCGACGCACCCCCAGCAGGACGGCCAGGACCTCATGGGTGACATAGAAGTGGTCCGAATGCGCCCGGTCCTGGGACATCAACAACCAGCGGGCGAGGCGCGCCTCCACCCGATGGAAGCGGGTGCAGGCGAGCAACTGCGCGCTCTGGTTCATCAACACGTCGAGATAGCCGTTGAGCCTTGCCTGTAGCGCGTCACTGCGGCGCAGCGCCTCGCCAAATCCTGCGCTGGACAGGCGCCATGCCGGCCCTGCGCCCTGGACGAAGGTGCGGATCTGCGTGATCTGAACTCCCAGGATGAGGGGCGTGCCGATCATGCCTTCATTGCCGACCAGCCGCACCTCCAGACCGCTGTGATCCGCGGGCGGGGTCACGAGGGACACGAAGCTGTCGGTGGGGAAATAGACGTCGCGGATCTGGTCGCCGGGCTCGCTGATCACCTCGCCACGCCGCAGCTCGACGGACTTGCAGTTCGCCTGAATCTGTCGCTGGTCACGCTTGGGCAGGGCGGCCAGGAGCCGATTGCCAAACTGGTCGGGTGTCGTCACGAAGTCCGATTGCACGCGTGTTCGCCTGGTTGACCTGCGATGGGTTGACCTGCGATGGGCGAAGAACCGATGGCACAAGGGTCAAGGTCGTCAGCAGATTCGCCGTGATGGGTGAGCATTACGCGCAACGACCCGTCCGGTCGGTACGCTGGCAAACATAGCGCACGCATTCGAGGCCTTCGCTGTCCGGTGCGCAAGACCCCATCGGGGAGGCGGCGAAATCCTTTTCCGGAAACGCATGGCTCTGTGTGCTGGCGAACAGACGTTCGCGATGGCTGGGACTATCGTGGCGCGTACCGAATGTTCCCACCGTCTGACAGGAGAAGCGCCATGCCTCTGATTACATTGATCGTGACACTCGTGGTCGTGGGTTTGATCCTCTGGTTGATCAATAACTACATCCCGATGGATAGCACCATCAAGAAGATCTTGAATGTGGTCGTCGTGATTGTCGTGATTCTTTGGCTGTTGTCCGTCTTTGGGCTCTTGCCTGCGATATCCGGGATGCGGATCGGCTAGCCGATCGGTGAGCGATGTTTTCGCGATTGGAGAGAAAACCAGATGAATGCCATCAAGATGACCGCT
This sequence comes from Thiohalocapsa sp., assembly GCA_049670525.1. Taxonomy (GTDB): domain Bacteria; phylum Pseudomonadota; class Gammaproteobacteria; order Chromatiales; family Chromatiaceae; genus Thiohalocapsa. Next base: position 11,935 of record JBATTL010000799.1, read on the forward strand.
TGTGCCGCGATCACCGATCTGCGCAGTCTGTTGCAGACGGGCTGAACCGGGGCGTCCGCCGGACGCCTCACCCGTGAATCACCGAATCACCGAATCACCGAATCACCGAATCACCGAATCACCGAATCACTTCCAGAGGTCATCGACATGGCAATTATCCAGCGTTCCACGACCCAGCGTTCAACCGTGATGGCAATGGGGCTGCTCCTGGGCGGCGGCGTGCTCACGCCAGTCGGCGCGCAGCCGATGCATGAGGCGCCGCTGCGGCCGATCCTCGGTAGCGGAGTGACGCAGGTGGCCGACGCGTCGCCGACCTGGGCCATTCGCCCGGCCGACGAGGCGAATCCGCTGATGCAATCGACGGATACGGCCGTCAGCCCGGGGGTGCCGTCGTCGGAGGCCGGATCGTCGGAGATCCAAAGCGACGGCGGCATTCGCTATGTCTCGGGCGGCGTGGGCGTGAGCGGAAGGACCGATCTCGAGGCCCTGTCCAGCCAGTTCAATCTGCACCTGATGTTTGCGACGCGGGGCAGTGGTGAGTATCTCTCGGCGGTGCGGGTGACCATTCTGGAAGCGCACAAGGGCACGGTTCTGACCGCCGAATCGAATGGCCCCTGGTTCTATGCGCAACTGCCTCCCGGCAACTACAGCGTGGAAGCCACGCCCTCCGGCCATGGCGGCGAAGGTCAGACCCAGCGCAAGACCGCGCGTCTGGATGGGTCGAACCAATCGAAGATGGATTTCTACTGGGAAAATTAGGTGCGAGATGGCCCCGGAAAAACACAAGACAATGGCTCCAGATGCGCGTTGCTTGCCCAGGCGCTGAAAGCAAGGGAGCCAATCGCCGTCTTCCTCGCCGTCTGTTCGCTGGCGAACAGATCCCGGCGCCGGTGTGTGACTTGGTTGGGTGCGGTGACCCGATCTCGAAACCGTGCCGATCCGACAAGTGGGTGCGTATTCCGGCAACCTGCCGGCTGAGTGATCTGCAAGAGGTGCGATCCCGTCTTCGGACGGCAACATCCCTGTCACGATCGGTCATCGATACAGCACGCGGAGAACGTCATGGGTACAAACAGCACGCATGTTCCAGCGCGCGAAATACGTCCGCAGATGGATCGGATCGCGGACTCCGTTGCGGCAGGCGCTTCGCCGGTGAAGGCACTAATCCGCGAACGCCGAAAGATTGCCCTGATGTTCAGGCGGACGCAGGATGAACGGGACCGCGCGGAGCTTGAGCGCATCGACCAGGAACTCGCCAAGCACCGCATCGACATTCCGGCAATCGAGGCAAGGGTTGCCATGAGGAAGCAAGGATTCCTTGGGCCCGTCATCCGCCGGGCGAAATGAGCGAGGGTTGCACTCCGCTCCGTTGGTGCCAGCGAACAGACCATCGCGCCCGGAGCGA
>JBATTL010000800.1:0-5061 GCA_049670525.1 Thiohalocapsa sp.
GCGGCGCACCGAGCTTCGGCCGTTGGGCGGGAGCCCATCTGAGCGGTGCGAACAAGAGCCAACTCTGGGTGCCGAACGGTTTTCTACACGGCTTCCTGGTGCTCAGCGACACCGCGCTTTTCAGCTACAAATGCACCGATCTGTATCACCCCGAGACGCAGTTCGCGGTACGGTGGAACGATCCGGACATCGGCATCGAATGGCCTCAAGCCGGCGAACCGTTGCTATCGGAGAAGGATCGCGACGCGCCCTTACTGCGCGACTTGCCCGCGTCTGTGCTCCCCGAATATGGGGGTTGCTGAACCGTACAAAGGCGCACTTCCGGATCTGAAGCCTAGTCCGCTTCGCGAATCGGCAGGCATACAGGACACCACGACGTGAAGCTCATCGTCCAGATTCCCTGCTACAACGAAGAGCAGACGCTGCCGGAAACGGTTGCGGATATTCCCCGACAGATCGAAGGGATCGACCAGATACAGATCCTGGTCGTCGACGACGGGAGCCATGACCGGACGGTCGAGGTTGCTCGCGAATTGGGTGTCGAGCATATCGTCCGCAACAAGCGAAACATCGGCCTCGCGCGCACCTTTCGAAAAGGACTCGACGCATGCCTTGTACGCGGCGCCGATATCATTGTGAACACCGACGGCGATAACCAGTACGTCGGGGCGGATATCCCAAAGCTGGTTGAGCCCATCCTGGCTGGACGCGCGGATATTGTGATCGGCGACCGTGAGACCGATAAAATTCCGCACTTCTCGCGGGCGAAAAAGTTCCTGCAACACCTCGGCAGCGGCGTTGTCCGCAAACTTGCAGGCATCTGGGTACCGGACACCGTCAGCGGATTCCGTGCGCTCTCCCGAGAGGCGGCCATACGCCTCAACGTTGTATCCTCATTCAGCTACACCATAGAAACCGTCATTCAAGCCGGTAAACGACAACTCGCGGTCGACTCCGTAGCGATTCGCACCAACCGCAAGACCCGCGACTCCCGCCTATTTAAGAGTATCCCGCACTTTGTTCAGAACTCGCTTGGAACGATGGTGCGCATGTACGCCATGTACAAACCGCTCAGGGTGTTCTTCATGATCGGCGGGCTCATGATGCTGCTAGGCACATTGCCGATCCTACGCTTTCTCTATTTCTACGTCTCCAATGGTGGTGCCGGACACATCCAATCGCTGCTGTTAGGCAGCGTCTTTCTCATTTTGGGCTTCATCACTTTCCTTGCCGGACTAGTTGCGGACTTGATCTCATTCAACCGCCAATTACTGGAAATGACGCTCGAACGGGTCAAGCGCCTAGAACTCGATCATTTTGGCACCGATGCCACCCTCGGCAGCGACGCGGTGCGTCGCAACGACTAAGGCAACGAGCTCGGCGCGAGCTAACGCGCTATGACCGCGCAGGATCAAACCGGTCTGCGCGGAACGCTCATTGAGAGCGACGCATTCACCCGACTCTGTACAGTTACCGATTTCCAGAATCAAGCCCCGACGCTCATGCCTGCATCAGAATCGATCACCTATGTTGTTCGGCCTACTCACCCTGAAACACATCAGTTTGACCTGGAGCTGCGAATCCCCGAATCCATCGGCAATGATGCTGGGGGTTCGTTGACCCTGTCACTTCCGGCCTGGATTCCCGGAAGCTATATGATTCGGGATTTCGCCCGTAACCTCACGGGTCTTAGAGCAACTAGCGACGCTGGCAAGCTGGCGGTCACCAAACTCGATAAACAGACTTGGCGACTGGATGGCGTCGCCGGTGACATCGTCGTCCACTACCAGATCCATGCCTGGGACCTAACCGTTCGCTCCGCGCACCTGGACACCACCCACGGATACTTCAACGGCCCGAGTCTGTTACTGCGGCTGCATGAATTCGACGACCGCCCCTGCCGACTGAACCTATTGCCACCGCTTGGCGATGCCTACTCGGACTGGCGCATCGCGACCAGCATGCGGCATGGCGATGCGCCGCTCTGGGGCTTCGGCGGCTACGTGGCCAACGATTACGACGATTTGATCGACCATCCGGTGGAGATGGGTCGATTCGACCTGGTGGAGTTCCAGGTCAGGGGAATACCTCATTGGATGGCTATCACCGGGAAGCATAACGCCGACATGACGCGTTTGTCCGCGGACCTCGCGCCCATCTGCGAGCAGCACGCGACACTCTTCGAAGAGCTGCCATTGGACCGCTACCTGTTCCTGACCATGGCCGTCGGAGACGGCTACGGCGGGCTTGAGCACAGCTTTTCGACCAGTTTGATCTGTAGCCGCGACGCCCTGCCCCAGACCCGACGAAACGGCGCCGCCACGACTCCGGACAACGCGGTCAGTGATGGGTACCGGCGCTTTCTGGGCCTGTGCAGTCACGAGTATTTCCATCTCTGGAATGTCAAACGCATCCGCCCCGCCGCTTTTACGGACAACGGGCTGGACCGCGAGGTACACACCCGACTGCTCTGGGCCTTCGAAGGCATCACGTCCTATTACGACGACATGGCGCTGGTGCGCTCTGGCAGGATCGACCCTAAGGGGTATCTCGAATTGCTAGCCGAGACCCTGACGCGCGTCTTGCGCAATCCGGGTCGGTTTCGCCAGACCCTGGCGGAGTCAAGCTTCGACGCCTGGACCAAGTTCTATAAGCAGGACGCCAACGCGCCGAACGCCATCGTCAGCTATTACGGCAAAGGCGCTCTGACGGCCCTAGCCTTGGATCTGACGATCCGCCGAGACACTGGCGGCAAATGCTCGCTTGACGACGTCATGCGCACCCTTTGGCAGCGCTATGGCCGAACCGGCCAAGGCGTGCCGGAGCGCGGTGTCGAGGCCACCGCCGCGGAAGTCAGCGGTCTCGATCTCGGCGGCTTTTTCGCTCAGGCGCTGGATTCAACCGAAGATCTCGACCTTGCTGTACTGCTCTCGACCGTCGGTATCGCGATGCGGCTTCGCCCGTCGCGTGGCCCGATCGACACCGGCAATGTCTGCGATAGTTTCGAGCCGGTCGAAGCAAACGCCGACATCGGCCTGCGTCTGCAACCCGGCGCTGCCGAGGCCCAAGTGGCCGTCGTGATTGACGATCGGCCTGCGAGGAACGCCGGTATCGCGCCCGGCGATCTACTGGTTGCCATCGACGGCCTGCGCGCGAACGCCGCGACGGCTGACGATATGTTGCGTCACGCGCATATCGGCCAGCCGCTGATCATCCACGCGTTCCGACGCGACGAACTCATGACCTTTGCCGTTGTGCCGGAACCCGCGCCGGCGGACACCTGCGAGCTCTCCCTCTGCGCCGACGCATCGGCGGAAGCGCTGGCGCAGCGTTCTATCTGGCTTGGCGGTGTACGCTGAAGGACTGCACTAAGCGACCCGTTGTCGTGGACAGGCACCTCGAAATTGTCCGGTTGCTGGCGGACGGCAATGTGCATTCCGGCGAGGCCATCGCCGCAAGGCTTGGAATTAGCCGGGCGGCGGTGTGGAAGGCCGTACGCAAGGCGGCGGATACTCTTGGAATTGATGTCGATTCCCTGCGTGGGCGGGGCTACCGGCTGCGTCAGCCGCTGGAGCTGCTTGATACCGGCGCGATCAAGCACAAATTGCCTGAGTCGATCCTTCGGCAGATCAGCCGCATCGATCTGCTCGACGCCGTGGATTCAACCAACAGCTGGCTGATGCGGGGTGCCGGCCATGGTGCACTAACCGGCAGTGTTTGCCTGGCGGAACGTCAGAGCGCCGGCCGCGGCCGCCGTGGCCGGGCTTGGGTGTCGCCGTTCGGCGCCAATATCTACCTCTCGATACTTTGGCGCTACCCGCTCGCGCCCGCGGAACTCGGCGGGCTAAGCCTCGCCGCCGGAGTAGCGGTGGCAAGGGCGCTAGAAACTGCCGGCGCGCGGGACATCGGGCTGAAATGGCCGAACGATCTGCACTGGCATCGGCGCAAGCTCGCCGGACTACTGCTCGAAGTGGGCGGGGAGTCTCATGGACCGAGTCACGTCGTGGTGGGAGTTGGCGTCAATCTGTGGCTTGACCCTTTATTGGCCGTCGCCATCAATCAACCCTGGACCGATCTGAACACGGTGTTGGGCGGCAAGGCTTATCGACGCAACGACCTTGTTGCCTTGCTCATCGCAGAGCTTTGCTCGGCACTGGAAGGCTATGGGGCCAATGGCCTGGAACCCTTCTTGTCCGATTGGCAGCGGCTCGATGCCTATCTCGGAGAACCAGTCCAGCTGCTGGTCGGAGAGCGACACATCGATGGCGTCTATGCGGGTATCGAAAGCTCGGGGGCTTTGCTGCTGGAGGTGGACGGCGAATTGCGCGCCTTCCATGGCGGCGAGGTCAGCGTCCGTCCGCGACCGCGATTCGGCGCTTAGGGCTCGGACGACAGATCGGCTGCGGATTCATCGGCCTCGTCGATCATCATGTCTACCCTGCCTCGGTCCGCCACCGGCACGCTGTCGATGGCCTCCTGCTGCTCGGCGGCAACCGCGGCTTCGGCTTGCTCAAGCTCAGGGGACTTGGACGGCGTGAGCTGGCAGTCGGTGCTGAGGCACGTATCGAGTTGATTGATGACGCATCCGGTGGCGGGTACATTGGCGTCTTCGGCCGGGTACTGCTGGAGCAGGAGATTGATGTACTCGTCGTTGGAAATGTCGCCGCGATAGAGCTTCGACGTCAGCGTCCCGATCTGGCTGTCGGTCTCCTGCAGCGCACCCAGACCCTGACCACCGATGGAGTAGGACGCGCAGTTCTTTCGCACCAGGGCGAAGAAGCCGGGCTCAGTAGGGCGTTTGAACGGATTGCGAATGCTGCCTTCCAGTGGGTTCTGCATGCCCGCGAACGGTTTCCCACCGGTGTCGGAAGTACAGCCGCCGGCAAGCGAAAGCGCGCTGGCTATGCCGGCAGCGAAAAGGATACGGCGGGTGGCGGGGCTCGGTTCGAACATCGGAAGTCCTCTGGTCGGAGATGGGGCCGGTCGCAGCTCGATCGGGGGCACAGACGCTGCGGTTACCGCGATCGCGCCGGACCCGGAAGGCCAGCAACACCGCATATC
>JBATTL010000801.1:0-4241 GCA_049670525.1 Thiohalocapsa sp.
CCTCGGCGACATCTCCACCGGGGCTGCATCGGGCGTCGCGTCCGAGCAGAGCCAGGCTCACGGGATCTTCGCTCAGTCCGTGGGCGGTGGTGGCGGATCTGGCATCCTGACCGGAGGCCTCCTGTTCGGCTCGACCAAGGCCGATGGCACCCAGAAGGGCCTGGCGGTCACCCTGGGCGGCACAGCGGGTGGAGGTGCCGGCGGTGACATCTTCCTGGGCAATGGTGTTTTGTCCGACGGTACGAAGGCAGAGACGTCGGTCACAACCGTCTCGGATGTTTCCCACGGCCTCTTCGCACAGTCTGTCGGCGGCGGCGGCGGCGTCGCCGGTGATCTCGGTGGAATCAGCACCGAAGAGGCGTCAGACCAGTGGCTGGCGGCGATTGCCCTGGGCGGAACCGGTGAAGGTGCCGGCGATGGCGGCAACGTCACGATCGACGATCGCAGGTCCACGATCACCACCCAGGGCGACGGCGCCTTCGGCATTCTTGCCCAGTCGGTGGGTGGCGGTGGTGGTGAAGGTGGGGATGCACCGTCCACGTCCACATCTGATGCCGCGAACGCGCAGCTCGCGATCAACCTCGGCAGTGGAACAGGTTCGAGCGGGGATGGTGGCACCGTCGATGTGACAACTCGCGGTGTATCGTCGAGCGCTCGTCGCTCGCTGACCACCAGCGGGCGCGCGTCGATGGCCGTGTTCGCTCAGTCCATCGGCGGTGGCGGCGGCAAGGCTGCCAACGGCGCAACCGCCTTGTCGGGAACGGTCACATTGGGCGGCGCGGCAGGCGTGTCCGGCGATGGGGGCGAGGTTTCCATCGATGTTCGCAACCGCACAATTTCGACTTCGGCGATCAAGTCACCCGGCATCGTCGGGCAGTCGATCGGGGGCGGGGGTGGCTACGCGGGTAACGTGGTATTTGGGCCCGTCTCGAAATTCGGTAGCGGCCTCGACATGGGAAGCGGGGCGTCCGACGGTTCCGGCTCAACGGTGACCCTCTCGCTGCTGAACACCAACGTGTCGACCAAGGGTAAGGATTCGCCCGGCTTGTTCGTGCAGTCCGTGGGCGGAGGCGGCGGTGTTGCCGGTTCGGTGGACGGCTCCGCGTCGGGTGCGCTCATCGGCAGTGCCGGGGGCAGCGGAACCGCCGGCAGCGTGGAGGTCACTCTCGACAATTCGAACGTGACGACCAGCGGCGCACGTTCTCCCGCCATCTTCGCCCAGAGCGTCGGCGGTGCTGGCAGCACGACGGCATCCGAAACGATGGTGAGCGTTCAGATCGACGACGACTCGATGGTTCAGCCGGCATCCGGCTCGATCGGCCTCTACGCGCAAAGCAGTGGTGATGGCCGAGGTCCTATCGAGGTGGTTTCCTATGGCGGGATACTCGGCGCCGACTCCGCGACCGAAGAGGCGGGTCCTGCCGTATTCCTGAAGGACGGCACCCACAATACCATTTTGAACTTGGGTGGCTTGAACGCGATCCTCACTGTCGGCGAGGGGAGCACAGACGTCACCAATTCTCTAATTATCGTCGGTGACATCCAACTCGCCTCGGGTGGGGGAGTCGCTTCGAGCTTCACCAACAACAACATCTTCGTCGGCGATGTCGTCATAGAGCCCGTCTCAGGCACCCTGGCTCCGACCGCTGGACGGGCTGCAGCAAACGCGCTGCGAACCTCGGTCGTAAACACCGAGTCGGGCATCATGGACACCACGCAAGTCGTCGCTGACGATTTCGTCAACCGGGGGCAGGTTCGCCTCGGTGGCGACGGCTCGATAGGAACGACGCACGTCATCGGAAACTTTACTCAGACAGAATCGGGCAGCCTGGCAATCGAGATCGACCCCAGCCGAATCGGCACAGGCGCGCAGGCGATCGATCGCCACTTCGTCAGTGGCGAGGCGGATATCTCCGGTCTCGTCGACGTCAGTCTCGTGACCACAGAGCAAACGGTGGAAGGCGAGCAGGTCCTCCCCATCATCGTTTCCGATGACGATCCCGAAGCGGAAGATCTGGTCGAGGTCGCGGCGGTCGGTGAAGAGGTGAAGAGCATATCCGTGACACCCTCCGTCGTCGCGCAGTATCAACTGCTGAAATCGGCAGGGCAGGAAATCAGCCTCGCTTTCGATATCGACTTTGCCAACGCGCAGATCATGGAGTCCGTCGGCGTCAATCAACGAGCGCTGTCCAGCTATCTCGAGGCCCTGGGATCCGCGGGGGCACTGGACGAGCAGATTGCCCTTCCCCTGATAGAGATCGGCGACATTGAGAGCTACCAGGATACGATTGACACTTTGTCCTCCGAGGTCTTTGTCGATACGCAGATCGCCAGTCTCTATGCGACCGGGCGTTTCGTCGAAGAGTTGATGAGCTGCGCGGTGGATTCAGGAAACACGCAATTCTTCGACGACGGCCAGTGCGTCTACGCACGGGTCCGAGCAAGCCGGTTCGAACGCGACGAGACGTCCTCCAATCTCGGTTTTGACCAGGATAGCTGGAGCCTGTCAGTAGGTGGACAGAAGCGAATCGACAATGGCTGGACTCTTGGCGGCGGTTTCGCGTACCAGAGCAGCGATCTCAATGTCGACCAGGCGGCGTCCGAGAGCGATGGGGACCAGGTCTATGGCGGGCTGTCGCTGAAAAGAGCTACCGGTCAACTGGAGCTCGGTGGGGCACTCATGGCGGGCTACGGTTCATTCGATACGACCCGCAACCCATTCATCGGTGAATCGGTCAAGAGCAGCCAGGATTCGTGGGCGTTATCCGGCCGCCTCCGCGCGGTATATCTCTACGAACGGGGTGACACCTACATCAAGCCGCGTATCGATTTCGGTATCGACCACATCGGAGTGGGCGATTTCTCCGAGAAAGGTGACAGCCCGGTGCGCCTGGACGTCGACAGCACCAGCGAGACGTACTTCACAATCACGCCGGCCATTGAGGCGGGCGGCGACTACGCGCTCAGCAACGGTGTCATCGTCAGGCCACGCGCGACGCTGGGCATCACCCAATTTCTCGGTGATCCCTCGGCGAGCGCCACCGCACGGTTCGCTGAAAACGGGTCTACAAGGGCCTCTTTCACTACCGAGACGGACATTGATTCGACGCGCGTCAATATTGCCGCCGGCGTCGACGTGTTCGCGCAGGCGGGATGGGTAGTGCGTGCCGAAGCGTTTGCGAGCCTGTCGGACAATACCGACGCCTACGGCGCCAGCCTGAAGGTCGAAATACCGTTCTGAAACACGTCTAATCGCAGCGCCAGGCCATGGGTGACATCCCAGGCTGTGCGGTCCACGGAGCTGTTTCCGCGGCTGCAGTCCACCGTGATCCAGCTATCGAGGGACAGTGCTTCCATCCCGGGATTCCGTTTTGTAGTGGTTGAGCCGAAACCGAAGTGATCGGATGTTCCTCATGAGGAGCTCCTTTCCTGCGAAGCCAGCGGCACAGCAACGGGGGCTGGCCGGGTGGCCAGCACAAGGGGCAAACGCGTGTCGGGGGAGCCGAGGAGGAACTGCCGTTGGCGCTGTTCCAGTTCTCGACCACGTTGAGGCCCGCATGGATCGCACGGCGCAGGCCTTGGTCGTGGAGGTAGCGGCAGAGAAAACAGGTCTTCACGGCACGCCCCAGCTTCCTCCAGGGCGTGATAGGTCGGATGTTGGTCATTTTCACCCAAACGCCCGAAAAGGTGCAGTAAGGCTTGCTCAAGCTAGGCAGCCATACCCCATTGTTTCGGGTCGGATTTCGCCAAGTCTGATGCGATCTGAGCAAGGTTGATGGGTTGCAGATCGCTGTCGAAACGGTATCGCCCGTAGAAGTTGATATGCTGCCACGCCAGTGGCGTCACGTGCTGCAATCGATCAATCGCCGCCTGGTTGGCCTGGGTCTGCACTGTGCTCAGTAGTTCAGACAGGATGGCACTGTTGTAGTACACCACGGCATTGGCGATGAGCCGTGCACACGCATTCCACAGCTGTTGCTCGTTCTGGGATCGGACGCGGAAGCGCCCACCGTGAGCGTAAGCGATGGCGCGACGCAAGCGATGATAGGCCTCGCCACGATTCAGCGCGCGCTGGACATTGCGTCGGAGCAGTGGCGAGTCCACGTAATCGAGGAGATAGAGGCTGCGGATGATGTGCTCGAATTCCCACAGGGCCTGCTTGGTACGGTTCTGACGGCGATGGCTGCTGAGTTTGCTGACGATGACGCTTTGCGACGTCGTTTTCAGCGCCAGTGACAACA
>JBATTL010000802.1:0-5243 GCA_049670525.1 Thiohalocapsa sp.
GATACCCCCCATCCTGGACTGGTCCCGCAAGTCCGCTTCCGATTATCTGGCCGAGCATGAACTTCCAATCAACGAGGACCATTGGGACCCAACTAAGGGCCGCGACCAGGGCGGTGAATGCCTGATCGGCGACAACTGCGGGCTCAAGTCAGACGCTATCTGACTGATGATCAGAACCTTTAGGCTGCTTCAAGTTTTGCCATCTGGTAAGTACCTTGTGGCAGGATCTGGCGCGCATGCATCTGGACTCCATGGCACAGCCGCGGAAGGGTCGGCTGGAGAGCGACAACCTGCTCGCGCGCTTAAACCTGGCGAATATGGCCTGTCTGTGAGAGCCGCGGGTCGCCGTCTACGCGCAGGCCGCGCACCGTCTGCCCCTACTTGCGGCAGCATGCTGAAAAGCGCATAAACGACCTCGGTTACATCGACATCCTCGATCTTAATAATCATCAACAACGGCAGTACCATCGGGTAGATCAGCGACGCTGAACACACCGCTCCGGCTGCCTCAAAGCCATGACTCGTGATTGACCAATGTCTACTTCAAAAAGAATCATCGTCCTGGGCGGCGACGGCTTCTGCGGCTGGCCGACCTCGCTGCACCTGTCCACGCTCGGCCACCAAGTGGTCATTGTCGACAACCTTTCCCGCCGTAATATCGACAATGAGTTGGAGGCGGACAGTCTCACGCCCATCAAGCCCATGGGAGTTCGCACGCAGGCTTGGCGCGAGATCAGCGGCCGCCAGATCGAGTTTTACAATCTCGACGTCAGCAAGAACTATGTTCGTTTGCTGGACTTGCTTATGGACTACCAACCGGACGCCGTTATCCACTTCGCCGAACAGCGCGCGGCGCCGTACTCGATGAAGAGCTCTTTTCACAAGCGCTATACCGTGGACAATAATCTCAACGCCACGCATAACCTTCTTGCGGCCATCGTCGAGTCCGGGCTGGATACCCACGTCGTTCACCTCGGCACCATGGGCGTCTACGGCTATGGTACGGCGGGCATGAAGATCCCAGAGGGCTATCTGCAAGTTCATCTCAAGACCGACTTTGGCGAGATGGTCGAAAAAGAGGTCCTCTATCCCGTCAATCCAGGTAGTGTCTACCATCTGACCAAGACCCAGGATCAGCTGTTCTTTTCCTACTACAACAAGAACGATAAGGTACGCGTCACCGATCTGCACCAGGGCATCGTCTGGGGTACTCAGACGACCGAAACCAAGCTGGACGAGCGTCTCATTAACCGTTTCGATTACGACGGCGACTACGGCACCGTGCTGAACCGGTTCCTGATGCAGGCCGCGGTTGACTTCCCGCTTACCGTACACGGAACAGGCGGTCAGACTCGCGCCTTCATTCACATCCAGGACACCGTGCGGTGCATCCAGATCGCCGTTGAGCACCCGCCGGAGAAGGGTGACAAGGTGCAAATCTTCAACCAGATGACAGAGACCCACCGAGTTCGCGACTTGGCCAAGCTGGTCGCGGAGATTACCGGGGCGGACATCAGCTTCGTCTCCAATCCGCGTCAGGAGGACGACGAGAACGACCTGCATGTCGCCAACGATAAGTTCCTGAGCCACGGGCTCGAGCCCATCACGCTCGGAGGCGGCCTGATGGAGGAAGTCACGGACATTGCGCGTAAGTACGCCGAACGCTGCGACCGCGCCAAGATCCCCTGCGTATCGTACTGGAACACCGGTCGCAGGGAGAGCGCACACGCGGAGGTAATCGCCGACCAGCATGACCCCGTGCAGATCCGCGGGAGCAAACAGGGTTGATGGCGCTTGCTTGTCCCGCGCGGCAGCCGCTGTGCCGCTCTGGGCCGGATCTGCTCTCTAGGCGCTGACAGCAAGTTTCATGCAGTCTAACATCCGGCGACGCGTCCTGAACGGCCTCGGGGCAAATCTCTACAACCAGGTCGTCACCGTGGCGGTCCAGCTATTGACGGTGCCGATTTTGTTGTCTAGCTGGGGCACCGAGGCCTATGGTGAGTGGCTCATCCTGTACGCCGTTCCCGGTTTCCTCGCGATGGCCAACTTGGGCTTTTCGATGTCAGCCGGAAACGATATGACGGCCAAAGTGGCCCGTGGCGACCGATCTGGTGCCTTGCGCGTTTTCCAGAGTCTGGCCGCGCTCCTCTACGTCATCGCGCTCTCTGGGATGATGCTGTGTGGTGCTCTGCTGTGGTGGCTGCCGCTCGGCGAGTGGTTCCGATTTCAGACCATGAGCATCGAGGCCATACGCTGGGTACTCTGGTTGTTGGCTGCACAGGTGTTCCTGCAACTACTCGATGGTGTCACGCATGCTGGGTTTCGAGCCAATTCCCAGTACGCGCGGCATGTGGCATTCCAGGCCACGACACGCTTGCTTCAATTCGGTGGCATTTGGCTCGCTGCGATTCTTGGCGGAGGCCCTGTCGCGGCCGCAGGGGCATTCCTGGGGGTACGCCTGCTCACGACACCGCTCTTTGCGCTGGTACTGGTGCTGCGGCATCGTTGGCTGAGTTTCGGTGTTTCGCATGCCAGCACACATGAGCTTCGTCGACTGTATCGGCCCGCCTTGGCCAACATGGCCATCCCGTTGGGGAACGCGCTGAACCTTCAGGGCATGGTGTTGGTGGTAGGCGCCGTGCTGGGGCCCGTCGCCGTGGTGGTATTCGCCACGCTGCGCACCTTGACACGCTTGGCGCTCCAGATGATATTGGTGGTGAGCCGTGCAGCGGAGCCGGAGCTCGCAAGTGCTTACGGCGCCGGAAACGCAGCCCTGATGAAGTCCCTGTACGTCCACGCGCTGAGGGGTGGATTGTGGCTCTCGTTGCTGGCGGTGCTCGGTCTTGCCCTGCTCGGAACGCCGATCCTGGAAGTATGGACGCAGGCCAAGGTACCGATGAACGACGCGCTGTTCGGCTGGCTCCTCGCCTCAGCCGTGGCAACCACGCTCTGGAACAGCCCGCTCGCGGTGCTCCGGGCAGCCAACCGCCACCTCCGGGCCGCCGCGGTCTTTGTGCTGGCCGCAACAACAGCAGTTGGCGCAGCCTGGCTGCTGTTGCGCATGACCGGGGACCTCAGCTATGCGGGCATGGCACTGTTGCTTATGGACGGACTGATGGCCCTGTATGTCTTGTCCGCGGCCGCACGCCTGGCGGGCGTCGATTGGCCCCAGACCCTGCTCACTGCGATGAACCCGCTGCCGATTGCGCGCTTCTTGAGCCGGCGGATGGGATTGCGCTGATGATAGCTGTGTTTGGCGAAACCCCAATACGATGCGCGCCGATGCCATCGCCGTTCGATACCGGATTGGCCTGTGGGGCCAAGCACACCACAGAGCGGTGATGGCGCCAAGAGCGACGAGCCAAACGGCCCTGTACCCCTGGGCCAGTCGAACCGCGCCGAGTCAAGCCAGATCAATTCGCGGAGGCCTTTTGTTGTGACAACCCATCGATCCGACCATATTCTCGTCACGGGCGGCTGCGGTTTCGTCGGAGCCAACCTGGTACCGCTGCTAGAGGCAAGCGGATACCGAGTGCGCGTCCTAGACAATCTTTCCAAAGGTGATCGGGGTTTTCTGGCGGGGACGAAGGCGGAAATCCAGGTTGGCGACATTCGTGATCGCGGGGCCGTGGGTCACGCACTCGCAGACGTGGGCGCCGTGATACACCTCGCCGCTTTCGGATCGGTGGTGGAATCCGTGGCGGACCCGGAAGAGAATTTCGACGTCAATGTACGCGGCACCTTCGTGATGCTCGACGAATGTCGAAAGCACCACGTTGGGCGCTTTGTATTTGCCTCTACCGGGGGCGCACTTATCGGCAACGCGGAGCCGCCGGTCGATGAACGTTCGCTGCCACGGCCAATCTCGCCGTACGGCTCCAGCAAGCTCTGCGGCGAAGCCTATTGCAGCTCGTTCGCCGCCGCATACGGTATGCAGATCACAGCGTTGCGATTTGCCAATGTGGTTGGGCCTTGGAGTTGGCATAAGAAAGGCGCCGTAACCGCCTTCGTCAAGGCGATCATGGCCGATCAGCCGATCTTGATCTTTGGGGATGGCTCGGCCACCAGGGATTTTCTGTTCGTCGATGATCTATGCGTCGGCATCAGAGCAGGGTTGAAGTCTAGCAGGCGGGGTTTTGCGGCCTACCACCTGGCGGCCGGTCGGGAAGTATCGGTTAAGACCCTGGCCGACCTGGTTCGTCAAACTGCCGGTCGACCAGACTACCCGATCGTGTTCCGCGACAAGCGGCCAGGCGAAGTGGAGCGGAATTTTGCCACCTATGATCGCGCGCGGGCTGATCTGGGCTTCAAGCCACAATACAGCCTCGAACAGGCACTGGACCTTTCTTGGCGCTGGATGCAGGGCCAAACGCTCCCGTCGTCACCAGATTAACGCACCAATGTTCACGGACCTTATGGCATGACTGCTAAAGATTACTTCTTTCCGGAGACCCAAGCAGGCGGGTTCTCCCGCCGGGATGGAACGGTGGAGTTCTTTTCGCGGGTCAATGCGCTCCTAACGGCGGATGCCGTCGTCGTCGATTTTGGCGCAGGCCGGGGGCGCGGTGCCGCAGAAGATCCAGTGCCATACCGGCGCGCCCTGCGAAGCCTCCAAGCCAAATGCCGGCGACTCGTCGCGGTAGATATCGACGATGCCGTGCTGCAAAACCCATCGGTCGATGAGGCTCACTTAGTAAGGGAGGGAGAAAGGCTTCCCTTTGCCGACTCCTCGATCGATTTAATCGTGAGCGATATGACGTTCGAACACATCATTGATCCCGAGCAGACTATCGCCGAGCTGAAGCGAGTACTTAAGCCAGGCGGGTGGATCTGTGCCCGAACGCCCAACCGCTGGGGCTACATTGGAATTGGTGCAAACCTAATTCCGAACCGCTTCCATGCGTCGCTCCTGAAGTACTTGCAGCCGCAGCGCAACGAAGTGGACATTTTCCCGACAACGTATAGGCTCAACACGTACCAAGCTTTTTCCAAAATCTTTCCAGCCAATCAGTTTATCAATGCCACATATTCCTATACCTCCGAGCCGAGCTATCTGGCTCAAGCCAAAGCGGCGTGGTGGATAATGCTTTTAGTGGAACGAATTATTCCACCAAAGCTGGCCCCGTTCTGGCACATATTCCTGCAAAAGAGGCATGTCGGTCGGGAAGCGGCCTAGCATCCATTTCACCATGTTGGGTGGTTGGCGCGCCTTCGTTTTCGCGCAAGCACGATGACACTTTGTG
>JBATTL010000803.1:0-4750 GCA_049670525.1 Thiohalocapsa sp.
CGATCGGGTCGACGCCGAGCAGCGTCAGCGTGCGGCCGCCGATGCGGATCGGCGCGTCGATCACCGGTGCGGCGCGTTGCAAATGGTGCTCGATGCGCAGTTGGGCATAGACGCTGTCGGGGATGGCGCCGCTCGCGGCCTCGATCTGATGCGTGGCCGGCCCTGTCACCTGCTCGACCGACAACCGAAAGCCGCGCCGGGCGCTCTCGTTGGCCAGATCCACGGCTATGACCACCGCGACACCGAGCGCGATGCCAATGATCGACAGCCAGGTTTGCCAGAGGTGGCGGGTCAGGTAACGAAGGCTGCCTCTCAGCAGCGACGGCGTCAGCGCGATACCGCTCACCAGGACAGCGCCTCGGCCTGGGTGGAGAGGCGTCCGTTGTCGACTGCAAGGATGCGGTCGGCGATCTCCGACACCTTCCGGCTGTGGGTCACCAGGATCATGCTGTGGCCCTGGTCGCGGAACAGGTGTGCGAGCAACTCCAGGATGACCGCACCGGTGCGTGCGTCGAGATTGCCGGTCGGCTCGTCCGCCAGCACCAGGGCCGGCTCGTGAATGATGGCCCGCGCGATCGCAACGCGCTGCTGCTCGCCGCCGGAGAGCTGGTCCGGGAAGGCATCCTCGCGTCCGTCCAGGCCGACCTTGCCGAGCATCGCCGCAATGCGCTCGTTGCGCAGGCCCGCGGGAACGCCATTCAGCTCCAACGGCAGCGCCAGATTCTCGGCCACCGTCAGGGTCGCGATCAGGTTGAAGAACTGGTAGATGAATCCGATGTGCTGGCGCCGCAGCAGCGTCAGCTCGGGCTCGCCCATAGCGGTTAGGCTTCGTCCCATGATCTCCACGTCACCGGTATCGGCCTTGTCGATGCCGGCCAGCAGGTTCAACAGTGTCGACTTTCCGGAACCGCTGCGCCCGAGCAGTGCGACGCACTCGCCGGCGGCTACCTCGAACGCGATATCGCTGAGTACCGCTCTGCGCTGCTTACCTTCGGCGTAGGACTTGCTCACACCCTCGACCGCGAGCAGTGGGGCGCCATCGGGCAAGTTCTCTGCTGCGTCTGTCATAGGGCTTGCCTCGAGGCTTCTGAACAAACGCTAATGGTCAACGAGCGCGAACCGGGTGCAGGAAAGCATCGATGGGTTCTGGCTGCCTGACCAATCGGGCCGATGCTAAGGTATCGAGCTGTTTCGTTGGCCGCCGCATACGGGGCCGTTGGCGCCGCGCGCTGGGCCCCTCGGAATCTGATGCTCAAAGCCAGCGGACCAGATAGTACAATCGCTGCCCCTCGGACGATGAGGATGGTCCATAGACGATCGCAGGCGACAGCTTGCGTGCCTCGTCGCGGCCCTCCATGGCCTCCTGCTCGCTGTCGACGACCTTCACACAGCCCGCCGGAAAACGCGCGCGGCGCCGGCTCGGGGACTTGATCAGCGCGAAATGCTCGGCCAGCGACTTGGATTCCGGGTCGACGATAACGTGCGGCATGATTAACTGAGACCCTATTGATGACCCGCGCGAATCCTCAATCTGCTCTCCGCGTGGCGATCGAGCCCGCTGTCCTCTATCTTGCGCTTGTCATGGTTGCGGTCAAGCCAGTTCGACGCCAAAGCTTGGGCGTTCCGGTATCATCCGCGACTATTGCCGTCGGCCGCCGTCTCGGGCAGCCAGTGATCCGTCGGCTGCCTGGCCGACACCCCAAGCCGCAAGCGTCAGGATTAAGAATCGTCCTATGCACGCCCACCACGCCCTGGTTCTGAACCTGCATCAGCCCGCCGGCAATCTCGAGTCTCTGCTCGAGCACGCTGAATGGGAGGCCAAGGAGATCCTGTTCGCGATGGATCGCATCCCACGCGGCCTTTGGGGCCATGAGGACCTGGCCAGGGTGCATCTGTCAATGTCGGGCACGCTGTTGGAGACGCTGTCCGATCCGCATTTCCAGCGCCGAGTCTATGGTACCGTCGACTGCGGCGCGATGCTGTGGCACATGCAGAATCAGGGTCTGATCGAGATCCTTGGGACGGGCTACTATCACCCGGTGCTGCCCCTGATCCCCGAGTCGGACCGCGGCGAGCATCTGCGCCGCTGGCAGAGCATCGCCCAGCATATGTTTTGGCGACCCCAATTCGACGGTTTCTGGCCGCCGGAGATGGGTTTCTCGATGGAGCTCATTCCGCTGCTTCGGGCCTTCGGGTATCGCTACGTCATGGTCGACAGCGAGCACGTCGAGCCGGTTGATGACATGGGCTGGCCGGAGTTGCGCTACCGACCTCATGTCGCCCGCTTCGGCGATGACGAGATCATCGTTGTCGTCCGTGACCGCGAACTCTCCGATGCGCAGGAGTCCGGCATGGAGCTGGACTGGTTTCTGAACGAGGTCGAGGCACGCACGCGCTGGTGCGACTTCCCGCCATTGGTCACCACCGCCACGGATGGTGAAAATGGCGGATGGTTCCGGAATGTCACCGAGGGGGCCAATTTCTGGAGTGCTTTCTATCTTCCGATGCTCGAGCGTATCCGCGTGGGCCAAGCGACTTTCAGGCCGACATTCATCAGCGACTATCTGCGCGACTACGGCGCTCATGGCGAGGTGCGCGTCAATACCGGCGCCTGGAACACGGGCTGGCATCATGGCAAGGGTTTCACCCAGTGGACAGGTTCCGAGGCTCAGCGGGACACGCTGCAGCGCTATGCCGAGATCAGCGTCGCGCTGCATCGCCTCGGCGGCAGCGCCGCTGCGGAGTCACGCGATGACGCGGCCTTGGGCGCCGCGTTGGAAACGGCGCGCTGGCGATTGCTGCGAGCCGAGACCAGCTGCAACATCTATTGGGGGGAGGCTTGGGTGGACCGGGCTCATTCCGACCTGGAAAGTGCGGAACGGGCCTTGGAAGAAGCGGAAAAATTCTTGATTGATACGCAGTGAAACAGATATACCCAGCGTCCGGATCGCGCCTCAAACCCCGACAGCGTTCCCCCGGAACGCCAGACCGACCTGCGAACTCGTACTCCCCTTTGACGCGATTCTCAAGACTGGAGACTCATCGTGACGACAATCCCCGAAACCATCGACGGCCTGCCCAACATCAGTGGCTCCGAGGTCGCCGTCGCGACGGCCATGGCCGCCGGCGCGCGGAAATCCTTGTCCCAATCCCCCGCCGGCGTTGACTCTCACAGTATTCGCGCGGCAGCGGCCATTGCGCTGCATCAGCATCAGCCGCTGATTCCCGCCGGTGGTGATGACCTGCGAACAGCGGACATCATCAGTAATCTCAAATACATGATGGACCACCAGGACATCGGCGATAACTACAACGCGCCGGCGTTCGTCTGGTGCTACAAGCGCATGGGCGAGTTCATCCCACAACTGATTCACGAGGGCAAGTCGCCGCGCGTGATGCTGGAGTATTCCGGCACGCTGTTGCATGGTCTGCGGGCCATGGGCGAAGGTCATGTCGTCGACGCCCTAAAGGGCATCACCATGAACCCGGAGTTCAACTGGGCTGTGGAATGGCTCGGCATGCCCTGGGGGCACGCGGTGGCGCCGTCGACGCCGGTTCAGGACTACCGACTGCACGTTCAGGCCTTTCAACATCACTTCGCGGCCATGTTCGGGCTCGACGCGTTGGAGCGATTGCGTGGCTTCTCGCCATCGGAGATGGCGCTGCCGAATCACCCCGATGTGGCCTATGAGTTTGTCAAGACGCTGAGGGACTGCGGTTATCAATGGGTCCTGGTCCAGGAGCACTCGGTGGAGCAGTCCGCCGACGGCTGGCACCCCCAGCGTCCCCATCTGCCCCACCGGCTCGTCTGCACCAACTCCGAGGGCGAGACCGCCAGTATCATCGCATTGGTGAAGACCCAGGGCTCCGACACCAAGCTGGTGGCGCAGATGCAGCCCTGGTATGAAGCGCAGAGTCTGCAACGTTGGGAGCTGGCCGGGAAGCAGGTGCCGCCGTTGGTCACACAGATCGCTGACGGCGAGAACGGCGGCGTGATGATGAACGAGTTCCCGGACAAGTTTTTCGAGGTGGTGCGCAACGCCTCCAGTGGCGACGTGCCGCTGATGAACGGCAGCGAGTATCTTGAACACCTGTTTGCGCTCGGCATCAAGGAGAGCGACTTCACCGAAATCCGCCCGGTACAACAAGGCAAGATCTGGCAGCGCATGCAGCCGGGTGACGGCTCCGAGAAGCTGGGGCAGGTGATCGAGGCCCTGAAAAAGGAAGACCACCAGTTCCACATGGACGGCGGCAGTTGGACCAATGACCTGTCCTGGGTCGAGGGCTACGATAATGTGCTCGGCCCGATGGAAGAGGCCAGCTCGCTGTTTAACGAAAAGGTGCTGAAGGCCGGTACGCCGACGGATGAACCGCGCTACCGAAACGCGCTTTACCACCTGATGGCCTCTCAAACAAGCTGTTATCGCTATTGGGGCCAGGGACAATGGACCGACTACGGCCGCGAGATCTGCCGGCGGGTCATGGATATCGTCAACTACGATTTCGGTTGATGCGGTTGGGGACCGCTCTGCGTGTTGCATGGATCTCGCCCAGGACCAAGCAAGCTAACGGAACGGCTCGACAGCTGCGAGCTGACGGTTCGGTATGAACCGCCACACTTCGATGCCGACGCGCTGACCGATATCCAATGGCGCGCGGACAGCTGCGGGCCGGGTTCGATGCTTTGTTTCCAGCGCTTCGACGACGGCCGGAGTGACGCTCAGATCGTCGAGCGCTACTTGGCGGACAG
>JBATTL010000804.1:0-5383 GCA_049670525.1 Thiohalocapsa sp.
ATCTTGCCTTGCACGGCCTCGAACACCGCCGCCGCCTGCTCGGTGGCGCTACCTAGCGGCAACAGACGCGCGGCATCGGCATCTGCCTCGCGCCACCAGTCGAGAAAGGCAGCGGCCTCGGCGAAAAAGCGTTCGGCCAGTGTCCGGTCGATGCCATCGGCGCCGCTGCGATCGGCGACCGAGCCGACGCAGGCCATGATGTCCTCGATCGCCCGCGCGACCAGCTCGTCGCCGGCAACTGCGGGTGGTACCACGCCGTCCCCGTTGAAGCGGGCGGCGTCAGCGAACACCTCTGCCGCCTTCACCGTTTGCTCCGCGGTGATCACGGACGCATCGGGTTCGCCCAGGTAACGGAGAAGCAACTTCGCCGACGCCAACAGCGTGCGTCCCTCGTCGTTGCCGTCGTCGATGGCCGCGAGCGGCAGGGCGTCGTTGCGCTGCAACAGCTCGCCGGGCTCCTTCAGGACGCGGCATAACCAGGTCACCGCGGCCAGCACGTCCGGCACGCGGATGTGTCCATCGTCATCGGAATCGAGCAGCGCCAGCGTGCGTGCGTCGAATTCCAGCCCTGTGGTCGGGCAACTCAGGGCGGCCCAGAGTTTCTGGTCGAGTCGCGGCAAATTGCAGATATCCGCGCCGGATTCGATGACGACCTGGTCGAACCCGCCAAGCCGAGCGAAGCGCCACTGGTGGGGCTGACCCGATTCTGCACGCGCCATCTACTCGTCTCCTTTTTGTCATTTGATCGATGCGGACGGCCGAGGCTCAACCTCATCGATCGGCGACACAGTGGCGTAAACCGATACTCGGAGCAATCCGCGATGCGCCGGACAATTTGTCCGGTCGGTACCTGGCACGCCGTCTGCCTTGCCGTGTTAGCTCAATCCCGCCAGGGCAAATCGCCGGACGTCATTCCGATCAGGAGGACTGATCATGGGTACTCGGTTAGTTCGGTGAGACCCGCGAACAAGCGCGAGCGCGCCTATCCCGTCCGCCGCGAAGCCATAGCAGAGGCGTTCCACACCGGGGTTTACAGGATGCAGGAGATCGCAGACTATCTCCGCGTGCACTACGCGACGGTGAGCCGCGCGGTACACTGGGTCGAGGCACGAGGCCGTGCAGAATCACCGCCGTCTGACAATCCATCATCCGGAACCGCCTGAAGGCATGACACTCTGGACCCTGTTGCAAATCGGGTTACGGAAACCCTCCGGGTTGGCCGCAATGGGAGAGATCGCTTGTCAGGTGCGATCCCCACCCGTCGATTCGCCAGTACATCGTCCTGACTGACGCAAACACATGCGCTTGTCCTTTGGCGACTTCCAGATCGATACCGAGCGCTTCGAGCTTTGTCGCAACGGCCAGGCCTGCGCTCTGGAACCCAAGGTCTTCGACCTGATCGCGTTCCTCGCGACCCAACCGCAGCAAATCTTCAGCCACGATGAGCTGATCGCGCGGCTTTGGCGTGGGCGTTTGGTCGCCGATGCGACCCTGTCCACCTGCATCAAGAACGCCCGCAAGGTCCTGGGCGACAGCGGCAGCACGCAGCGCTACATTAAGACCGTGCGCGGGCGCGGTTATCGCTTCGATGCAGAGATCACGCCCGCTCAAATGCCATCGACGCCTGCGCCGGCCCCGTCGTTGAATGACCGGGTCGATGTCGACGACGCGCCGGCGCTCTTGGTTCTGCCGTTTCGGGCACCCCCTGTCGACGCCGACTGCACGCAATTGGCCGATGCCCTCGCCAACGACCTCGGCACCATCCTCACGCGCATCCCGCTGCTGCGCCTGAGCCTGCAACCGCGTCCCGGGGACAGTGCAATCGCGGCAAGCAGTGTCCGCGCTCTGCACGAGGCCCTCGGTGTCGATCTGGTCCTGGACGGGACGCTGCGCGCGAGCGACGGTCAATATCGAATCAACGCCGGGCTCGCCGACGCCAGGACCGGGTTTCAGTTATGGGGCGAACAGTTCTCGGTCCCCGGCCCGCTCGACGAGGCACTGCGGCAAGCACCCACCGCCATCATCGCCAAGCTCGAACCACAACTGCACCGCGCCATCTACAACGCGGTGCGATCCGCAAACGGTGAGCCCGATGCGCGTCAGCTGTTTCTTCAAGCCAGCGGCATCCTCGTCGTCAAGGGCTGGCGGCACGACGCCTTTGTCGAAGCCGCCGAACTGCTGCGACGCAGCCGGCAACAGGCACCAGGTTTCGCATTGGCCCATGCCCTCCTGTCCCTGGTCATGGGTTTCGGCGATCGCATTGGCCTGATGAGCGACCGCGAACAGGCCCGGAGCGAGGCCCTTCAGGCGGCCGAACGCGCCATGGAGCTCGACGGAATGGATGCGACGGTGCTCGGCTACGCCGGCTGCGCCCTGGCCGATATCGGCCAGATCGACCGTGCGCTGCCGATTCTCAAGCATGCCGTCGAGCTCAGCCCGGTCAATGCCCAGGCCTGGGTGGCGCTGGGCTCGGTGCATCTGATCCAACATCAGTTCGAAGCCGGTATCCGGCACCTGAGCCACGGCATCGCGATCAGCCCGCTGGACAGTCGCCTGTCCATCTGGGGCGCGCTGCTGACGGTCGGACTGCTGCTCGACGGCAGACTCGACGAGGCCCTGACCCAGGGACAGCTCGCCTGCCAGCGCGACGACCGTTGTTATCTGCCGCGGGTGGCGCTGGCCGGCGTGCAGCTGCTGCGCGAGGATACTGAGCGTGCCATCCAGTCTCTGGCCGAGGCCTACCGCATCAAACCTGATCTGTCGCGTCGACAGATCCATGCGATCGTCGGTCGCGCGCTCGGCGTTGCGCTGCAGCGGCTGAAACGATCCGCGCGATGAACGGTGACTCATCCGCAGTGCCGACAGCCGGATCGCGGCGCTGAGCGAATCGGCAGCGCGCAACGTCCCCACGCAATCCCCACGAAATCCCCCTTAAGGCCCCAAGTTCCCTTCAAGCGCCGCTCCAGGCGACTCACTAACCTGTCATCCAAGCGCCGAGCAAGACCATTTGCATCCATCAGCGTGATCATCGTTCCAATACTAAATGACAGGAGAATCGCTATGAACACCGCAACCACCATGCAGGCCACCACCACGCCCGACTACGCGGCCATCAAGGGCAAGCAGCAGGCCGTCTGGGGCTCCGGCGACTATGGACGCATCGGCGTTACGCTTCAGATCACCGGTGAACAACTGTGCGAGGCGCTGGACATGCGCGCCGGTCAACGCGTCCTCGACGTTGCCGGCGGCAATGGCAACGTTTCGCTGGCCGCCGCACGCCGTTTCTGCAAGGTGGTCTCGACCGACTATGTTCAGCGTCTGCTCGACCAGTCCGAGCTGCGTGCCCGTGCGGAAGGACTGGTCATCGACTACCAGCAGGCCGACGCCGAAGACCTGCCGTTCGAAGACGCGAGCTTCGATCACGTGGTTTCCACCTTCGGCGTCATGTTCACGCCCAATCAGGACCAGGCGGCGGCCGAGCTGATGCGCCTGTGCAAACCGGGCGGCAAGATCGGTCTGGCGAACTGGACGCCGGCCGGCTACATCGGTCAGTTGTTCAAGACTATCGGCCGTTATGTGCCGCCGCCCGCGGGAATCAGTTCGCCCGCGGCTTGGGGCACGGAGGAGTTTCTGCAGCAGCATTTCGCCGACCAGGCGCAAGCGATCGACCTGAACATCCGGCAGTTCAACTTCCGCTACCAGTCCCCGGAACACTGGCTGGATGTCTTCACGACTTACTACGGGCCAACGCTGAAGGCCTTCCAGGTCCTGGACCAGACGCAGCGGCTGTCACTGCGCGACGACATCCTGCGTCTGATCGACGAGAACAACGTCGCACGCGATGGTTCCATGGTGGTGCCGTCGGAGTATCTGGAGGTCGTGATTACGCGGTAACGAATGAGATCCGGGCGCGTCACCGGTACCGGATCCTTTTTCCAGTGGACGAGGTGGCGGCAAAGCCACCTCGCGACCCGACCTAGCGCCGAATCCGAATGCGATGGCGCTGCTTTACGTTCATCGCGACCGGGTCCCCGAACCCCAAAAACTCCTGGAGCGCCTCACCGCTGGCGCGTGAATAGGTCCCCGTTCCACCCGTGATCGCCCGCTTGAACGAGACACCGACATCCATGCGCTCATAGCCATCGGTGACGATCGTCTTGGCCCCGGGCGACTGATCCTTGCTCGGGTCCCAGCCGGGCGCGGCGTAGAAGTCGAACATCTGGGTGCTAATGACCACAGGCCCCGTCAGCGTTCGGGCTCCGTTGCCGACAAAATACCCCCAGCAGGTCCACTCACCGAGCACCTGTTCCGGGTGTGTCGGGTTACCGTCGGCGTCCACACCGTCCTCGGCATCCAGGAAGCCGTCCGGGTAGATAAAGCCCTCGGTGATAAAGCTGTTCCCATAGGCCGGCATGCCGTCTTCCTCGAACACCGGGGCTTCATCAAAGACAAAGCGTCCCGGATTCTCGACGACATCGACGCGAACGGTGCGCTTGCCGTGCCACCAACCCGATTGACCGGTCGCATTGGAATCGGCCGACGCGACGCCAGGCGTCAAACTACAGAGACTCAGAACGACCACCAGACGCGCAATCCGGGCGGTCGCTGCGGCGAATCGGGCGCCGATTGTCGAACGTATGGCTCCATTCCTCTTGTGGTCGCGTGTAAACAGGTCGTCGAAGCGTTGGGTGCGGTGGCCGAGCGAGGTCATGATCGACAAAGCACCGCGATTGGCGTTGTCGCGCATAGGCTCGGTGAAGGCGGTCCGGCCGTCGGGCCCGGATGGCGTTATCGGGAGGCTGATGCCGATGGGGCTGCACATGATGTCGTTTCCTCATAGCGTTGAATCGATTGCCGGGCGATCGACTGCCGTCGTTGGGATGCCCGGTGAGGCGAAGACTAGAAGGCGGCCGTGACGGATCTGTCAGGCGGGACGTGAAAAAAGCGTCAAACTCCAAATTGACGCTCAGGTTCTGTGACGCACTGAACGAAGAGACAGTGCAACAGACCCTAGACTCTGGCTGCGCGATGACTTTGCGCTACCCGTGACCAGGCGGGTGGCGGCGCCGAGACTCCCCAGCAAGGCGAATTCCCTGCTTGCGTTCCTGGCCCTGCAGCCGGGGCGCGCGCAGTCCCGCGCCCCACTGGCCGTCCTGCTGCGGAAGGCCAGGGGCCATGCTGCGGAACGACAGCGGCCAGACTCAAGCGCGTCAGAGGCTGCGTCCCGTCAGGCAGGCGACGCAAGACCGGTAGCACCCCCGCCAATCGTCGACGCGGCAGCAGTGCCATCGATGAAGCTCGCCGCATCGTCCGCAAGCGCAATGAGCATCGACTCAGGCACCGCGTCGGCGCCCTGCCCGAGGGCGATGGCGCGCATCAGCAG